>NZ_CP110644.1:927500-1205000 GCF_026153515.1 Pseudomonas sp. KU26590 | reverse complement strand
AACCCAGCAGGTGCAGTGACACATAAGTAAAACACCACAGCCCCAGCTGCCGGCGGACCGCGACCCAGCCGGGCCAGCCCGTCGTGCGCTGCAACGGGGTCATGGCCAGCGAGATCAAAAGCAGGGTCAATGTCCCCAGGCCCAAGCGATCAACCAACACTTTCCCTGGATCAGGCCCCAAAGCAAAGATCCACGCCTGGTATAACCAATACATGGGAACTACAGCCGCTGCGATGAACACCGACACTCGCCAGTAGATGAAACGCATCAATAGTTTTTCCGTAAATCCAGGCCTGTATACAGAGAAGCGACTTGCTCCCCATACCCGTTGAACATCTCGGTCTGGCGAATGTTCGGACTGAACAACCCGCTGGGTAGACGCCGCTCGTGTGCCTGGGTCCAGCGTGGGTGGTCCACTGTCGGGTTCACATTGGCATAGAAGCCGTACTCGCTTGACGCGATGCTTTGCCAGGTCGTCTTCGGTTGCTCGCTTGTCAGACTGATGCGCACGATGGACTTCACGCTTTTAAAGCCGTATTTCCACGGCACCACCAAACGCAACGGCGCACCGTTCTGATTGGGCAGCTCCCGCCCATACATACCCACCGCCAGAATCGCGAGCGGGTTCATCGCCTCATCAAGGCGCAGTCCTTCTACATAAGGCCAGTCGATCAACGCGAACCCTGAGCGCTGACCAGGCATCGTCTTCGGGTCCTGCAGCGTTTCGAAGCGGATGTATTTGGCGTTCGCCGTGGGTTCAACCTGTTTGAGCAGCTCGGAGATCGGGAAACCCAGCCACGGAATCACCATCGACCACGCCTCTACGCAGCGCAGACGATAGATACGCTCTTCCATCTGATAGGGCTTCATGAAGTCTTCAAGCGCATAGCGGCCAGGCTTGCCGACCTCCCCATCAATAACCACGCTCCACGGCTCGGTTTTCAAGGAGCCGGCGTTTTGCGCAGGATCTCCCTTGTCGGTGCCGAACTCGTAGAAATTGTTGTAGTGGGTCGCGTCCTTGAACGGCGTGATCGTCTCGTCCTTGACGGTAACGGCTTGCCACTTCGTCGCAGGCAATTTGCCTTTGAACCAGTCAGGAGCCGCGCCGGCTTCGACGTCGGCGTAGCGCGAGGCCTCATCGGCTTGGGCCCAACGCGGCATCGCGCTAACGGCGAGTCCGGCAAGTGAGCTGCCAAGCAATGCTCGACGCGAGAGGTAAAGGGATTCGGGCGTGACATCCGACTCTTTGCAATCGGATGTAGAGGGGATCTTGATCAGCATGATGACTCCGCAGTTATAGAGAACTGAAGCATCTATAGCTGCGGAGTATGCGGGAAATGCAGGCTGACTAACTACCTCTGGCGACGCAGACGCAGCAGGTATTGGATCGGACCCGATGCTGCATAGCCGAGGAAGATCAGCAGCAGAATACGCGGCGGATCACTGAACACGACGGCAAACACCAGAACCACCGCCAGGATCGCAACAAACGGCACGCGCCCCTTGAGATCCAGCTCCTTGAAGCTGTTGTACTTGATGTTACTGACCATCAGCATCCCGGCGGCTGCAACCAATAGCGCGACCAGGAACGACAATTTCGAACCCTGAATGCCGTAATCGCTGAATGCCCAGACGGTACCCGCGACAACGCCCGCGGCGGCAGGACTTGCCAGGCCAATGAAGTAACGCTTGTCAGCCTTGCCCACCTGAGTGTTGAAGCGGGCCAGACGCAACGCTGCCCCCGCGACATAGATGAAGGCGACCATCCAGCCGACCTTACCCATGTCACCCAGCGCCCAGCCAAACGCCAACAATGCCGGCGCCACGCCGAAAGCGACCATGTCGGACAGCGAGTCATACTCTGCGCCGAATGCGCTCTGGGTGTTGGTCATCCGTGCAACGCGGCCATCCAGACCATCCAGCACCATCGCAACGAAGATGGCGATGGCGGAAAACGCGAAGTATTTACTCGCACTCACCTGATCACCCGCACTCAACGCGCTCTGCGCACTCATGGCGCTGATGATTGCGTAGAAGCCTGCGAACAGGTTCGCGGTGGTGAACAGATTGGGCAGCAGGTAGATGCCGCGATGGCGCACCTTGCGCCCTTCCGCGTCCTGACCCTCTTCAATGTGTTCATCAATCGGTAGCAGGCTTTCGGCGTCATAAGCCTTGTTCGGCTCTTCGGGACGTTCGCTCATGGACAATACCTTGCAGCTGAAGAATTTCGACAAATGCTTGCGACCGCTCGGCCGTCAAACGATGCAGCTTTATACCAGATGAGCCCCCATAACGAAAAAACGCGACCCGAGGGCCGCGTTTTTTTCCTGCAAGAACCGGATCTGCGATGTTAGTTCTTGGCTTGGTCGACGATCTTGTTCTTCGCGATCCAAGGCATCATCGAGCGCAGTTGCTCACCGATAACTTCCAGGCCGTGCGCTTTGTTGTTACGACGCTTGGCAGTCATCGAAGGGTAGCCGCTGGCGCCTTCGGCGATGAACATCTTGGCGTATTCGCCGTCCTGGATGCGCTTCAGAGCGTTGCGCATGGCCTGACGGGATTCGGCGTTGATGACTTCCGGACCGGTCACATACTCGCCGTATTCGGCGTTGTTGGAGATCGAGTAGTTCATGTTGGCGATACCGCCTTCGTACATGAGGTCTACGATCAGCTTCAATTCGTGCAGGCACTCGAAGTACGCCATTTCCGGCGCGTAACCGGCTTCAACCAGTGTCTCGAAACCGGCTTTGACCAGTTCAACGGTACCGCCACACAGAACGGCTTGTTCGCCGAACAGGTCGGTTTCGGTCTCGTCCTTGAACGTGGTTTCGATAATGCCGGTGCGGCCGCCGCCAACGCCCGAAGCGTACGACAGAGCGACGTTCTTGGCGTTGCCCGAAGCGTCCTGGTAAACGGCGATCAGATCAGGGATGCCACCGCCTTTGACGAACTCGGTACGCACGGTGTGGCCCGGTGCTTTTGGCGCGATCATGATCACGTCGAGGTCGGCACGAGGAACAACCTGGTTGTAGTGGATCGCGAAGCCGTGGGAGAAGGCCAGTGTTGCGCCCTTCTTGATGTTCGGCTCGATTTCGTTCTTGTACAGCTGGGACTGGAATTCGTCCGGGGTCAGGATCATGACCAGGTCTGCAGCGGCGACGGCGGAAGCCACGTCGGTCACTTTCAGGCCGTGAGCTTCAGCTTTGGCGACAGTGGCCGAACCCTTGCGCAGGCCAACGGTGACATCAACGCCGGAGTCTTTCAGGTTGCACGCTTGAGCGTGACCCTGAGAACCGTAACCGATGATGGCAACTTTTTTGCCCTGGATGATCGAAAGGTCGCAGTCTTTGTCGTAATAAACTTTCATGAAATTCCCCTGATAACTTGGCCGCAAGGCCATTTGCAAAATGAGTTTAAATGCTCAGCACTTTGTCGCCACGGGCAATACCCGTGACGCCGCTTCGTACGGTTTCCAGAATGGCAGTGGTGCCAATCGCCTGAATGAAGCTGTCCAGCTTGTCGCTTGTCCCGGTCAACTGCACGGTATAGACGCTGCTGGAGACATCAACGATCTGGCCGCGGAAGATGTCGGTGGTGCGCTTGATCTCCGCACGCTGAGCGCCGGTGGCTTTCACCTTGATCAGCATCAGCTCACGCTCAATGTGGGCGCTCTCCGACAAATCGACCAGCTTGACCACCTCGATCAGCTTGTTGAGGTTTTTGGTGATTTGCTCGATCACTTCATCATGGCCAACGGTGGTCAGCGTCAGACGCGACAAAGTCGGGTCCTCGGTTGGCGCCACCGTCAGGCTTTCGATGTTGTAGTTGCGCTGCGAAAACAGGCCGACCACACGAGAGAGCGCACCCGGTTCGTTTTCCAGCAGTAGCGAAATGATGTGCCGCATGGTTATGTCCGCTCCGTCTTGCTCAACCACATGTCGCGCATGGACCCGTCTCTGATCTGCATTGGATAAACGTGCTCGCCGACGTCAACCTGGATGTCGAGGAACACCAGACGATCTTTCATGGCGAACGCTTCTTCCATCTTCGGCTTCAGATCCTTGAGATCGGTGATGCGCATGCCGACATGCCCGTAAGCCTCGACCAGCTTCACGAAGTCAGGCAGCGACTCCATGTAAGAGTGCGAGTGACGGCCGCTGTAGCTCATGTCCTGCCACTGACGGACCATGCCGAGCACGCCGTTGTTGAGCAGGATGATCTTCACCGGCAGGTTGTACTGCAGACAGGTCGACAGCTCCTGAATGTTCATCTGAATGCTGCCTTCGCCGGTGACGCAGGCGACATTGTCATTCGGGAAGCTCAGCGCAACCCCCATCGCGGCAGGCAGGCCGAAGCCCATCGTGCCGAGACCGCCGGAGTTGATCCAGCGATTGGGTTTGTTGAAGCGGTAGTACTGAGCCGCGAACATCTGATGCTGACCCACATCGGAGGTGACGTAGGCATCGCCTTTGGTCACTTCACACAGCGTCTCGATGACGGTCTGCGGCTTGATGACGCTTCCGTCGCCACGGTTGTACGGGAACAGGTCACCGCCGGCACGCCACTCTTCGATCTGCTTCCACCACGTCTCGACCGAATCCTTGTTAGGGGTTTCGGCCAGCTCTTTGAGGGTCGCAACCATTTCGGTCAACACGCTCTCAACCGGTCCGACGATGGGCACGTCGGCCTTGATGGTCTTGGAGATCGAAGCCGGGTCGATGTCGACGTGAATGATCTTGGCGTTCGGGCAAAACTTGGCCGGGCCGTTGATCACGCGGTCGTCGAAACGTGCGCCAATCGCCAGAATCACATCGGCGTGGTGCATCGCCAGGTTGGCGGTATAGCTGCCATGCATCCCCAGCATGCCGACAAACTGGCGATCAGTGCCCGGGTAGGCACCCAGACCCATCAGCGTGTTGGTGACCGGAGCGTTCAATTGCTGCGCCAGTTCGGTCAGTTGCGCCGAACCATTGCCCATGATCACGCCGCCACCGGCGTAGATGATCGGGCGCTTGGCCGCGACCAGCATTTCTACGGCTTTGCGGATCTGGCCGGAGTGACCACGGACCGCCGGGCTGTAGGAACGCAGCTTGGCTTTCTTGGGGAAGATGTATTCAAACTTTTCAGCCGGGTTGGTCATGTCTTTCGGGATATCGACAACGACAGGACCAGGACGACCGGATTGGGCGAGGTAGAACGCCTTTTTCAGGACTTCCGGGATTTCCGACGGGTGCTTGATCATGAAGCTGTGCTTCACGATTGGGCGGGAGATACCGATCATGTCGGTCTCCTGGAACGCATCGGTACCGACCATGTTGCTCGGGACCTGACCGGACAGCACCACCATCGGAATCGAGTCCATATAGGCGGTCGCGATACCGGTGATGGCGTTGGTTGCGCCGGGACCCGAAGTCACCAGCACAACACCTGCCTTGCCGGTGGCGCGGGCGTAACCGTCAGCCATGTGAGTCGCGGCCTGCTCGTGACGAACGAGGATGTGGCTCACAGCCGGCTCTTTGAACAGCGCGTCGTATATATGCAGGAGGGCACCGCCAGGGTACCCGTAGATGTGCTCTACGCCTTCGTCACGCAAAAAGCGGACGACCATTTCAGCGCCAGATAAAAGCTCCACGTTGTTCACCTCTAAAACGCCAGAATACCGTCCACACAAGCGAGGAGACGGGTCTTAATAGGTTTACTGCAAAGCAGAGCATGAGCGACGGTGGTCGCCGACTACGTCAGCACTGACTGAGCAAGTATTGGGATCGCCCCTTAAGTGTTTCGGGGTCTTCCCACCCAGCGCGAGGTAACGCGTTGCGGGTGTTACGGGTCGGCGCGGGTGTGCGCCTCATGATCTACCGAGACGGTCTGCTTCTGGCAGTCCCTCTACAGCGAACTTTGGATTGTTCGGATTCGCCCCTCGCAAGTCAAGTCATCGATGCGCTTTCTTCGTCCACCGCCCGCCAAAAGGTACCGAATGAGGTCGTGGCGTCACGCTTGTGATAGGTTTCCGGCCATTGCCACAGAAGTAAGGAATCGGGAATGCGCTGGATGATTCTTGCAGCGACGCTGACACTTGCCGTCGCCCCGGCGGTCGGCCAGGCCGCGCAGATATACAAATGGGTCGACGCTCAGGGCGTCACGCATTTCGACGCCCAACCGCCTGCCGGGCAGGCAGCGCAGGCAATCGATACAGGGAAACCCGTCGCAGCCCCACCTGCTCCGCCCCCGCGGAACCAGGACGGCGCGCGTGAGCAGGAAGCGGTCGACGCCAAGGTCAGGAAGCAGGTCGCCGCGCAGGAAGCGAAGCGCAAAGAAGCGTGTGACGAACAGCGCACCAACCTTGCGCAACTGCAGAACAACCCGCGGGTGCGACAAGAAGTGAATGGCGAGTTCAGGCGGTTCACGGAAGAAGAGCGCCAGGCACGCATCGCCGAGGTCAAGAAGTACCTCGACGATCAGTGCAACTGAGGGTCAGACGGACTCAGTGATTAACCGGTCAAAGTCTTTCAGCAGCACCAGCAGGTGGCGCGCCTCGCGGATACGGTTGGCGTAAACCATCTCCGCCATTTCCAGGATGCCGGATGCCGTGGGCAATGGCAGATCCTGCTCAAGGATGATCTTCATGCGCGGCAGGAAGATCCATTGCAGCCACTGATCAAAATCCAGCGTGTCGACGCAGAAGGGCTCGCGGCTGGACAGGGACTCATCGCTGGGCGGCACTTCCTTCCACCACCCCAGCACTCGCAACTCGCGCTCGATCAACAGCAACTCATCCGCAATTTTCGGAAAGCGTTTATCCATTGGCTTTCTGCCGCGCCAGTGCAGCGCCGGCTGCGTCACCCTGCTTTTCACGCGACTGGGCAATCAGGCCCCAAAGACTGGCTTGAAGGCTGGCGCGACCATTGGCGTAGGTGAGAGCGCGACGGGCCAGCTGCTCAGCCTGAGGCGCATCGCCCTGGGCCAGGCGCACTTGCGCCAGACGGTAAAGGACCTGAGGCTCACGGGGGGCAACGCGTTGCGCACGCTCAAGGCTCGATGATGCGCCGTTGAGGTCACCACCGGATTGCTGCTGCTGAGCGGTGGTCAGCAACGCCAGCACCGGCCCATCCAGTTGCTCGTCTTCCGACAACCCGCCGCTGGATGCAGACGGAATGCCGGTCGGTGCCGACGCCGGCATGTTGTAGGTATTGCTGGTCGCTGGCGGCGGTGTGTAGGTGTTGTTCACCGGGGCCTGATTGACCGGCGACGTGCTGATCGGCGCCGTGGTGGGTGGCACAAATGTCGAAATAGGTGCGCCACTGGCGTTAGCGCCGCCGGGCACCATGACCGTGACCCCGGAGTCTTCCTGAATGGTCTGCGACTGCGCAGGCGCCTGAACCGGCGCGCGGTAGGTGTTGTTGCGTGTCGACGAAACGCGCTCGCCGTTAGAAACGCGTGACCCTGAATCCACCACCGGAATCGCACTGCGCGTCTGGGACGCGCAACCGTTGAGCAAAGCCAGAGCCGTTACAGCCGGAATCCACCACTTGTTCACGTCACATCCTCTTTGCTTAATTCAACCAGGCTCAATTCAACCAGCCTTTGACCCAGTCCATTACCGAATCGGCGGGCGCTGCTGCCCCACCGCAGGTCGGGCCGGGTTGCGGCTCACTGCCGCGAATATACGGCATCTGCACGGCGTTCGGGCAGCTGGCGTCGGTGCCTTCGCCAGTAGTGGCATTGACCCAGGCCTGCACGACGTTATCGGGCATCGCCATGTCCAGTGGCAGCGGATCGGCCTTCTTCATGAAGCTGGTCCAGATCTGCAGTGCGCCCGTGGCCCCGGTAAACGGCGTCTTGCCGTTATCGTCACGGCCCATCCAGACGATCGCCAGCAAGTCCTGGCTGAAACCGGCAAACCAGCTGTCGCGCGAGTCGTTGGTGGTGCCAGACTTGCCCGCCAGATTCAGCGTGCTCGGCAGCACGTTGTAAACCGATTTACCCGTGCCTTCGCGCATCACCCGCTGCATGGCGTTCTGCAGCAGATAGATCGAACCCGGGTCGAAACGTTGCTGAATCTGGAACGGGTAGCGCTTGAGCGGCTCCCCTTCGGCGGTCAGTACGCTGCGAATCCCGCGCAACGGCGTGTTGAAGCCGCCGCTGGCGATGGTCTGGTACATCGTCGCCACTTCGATCGGCGTGAGCGCCCCGGCACCCAGAAGCATCGACGGGAAAGCCGGCCACTCGCGGGTGACGCCCAGCTTGGTGAGGGTTTTGAAGACATTCGGTATGCCCAGGTCCAGGCCCAGCTTCGCGCTGGACAGGTTGTAGGAATGCGCCAGCCCCTGATACAGGAAAATGTTGCCGTGAGCTTTGTGATCGTAGTTCTGCGGCTTCCAGATCTGGCCATCGGCGCCTTTGACCTGGAAGGGCTCGTCCGGGATCCAGCTGGTCAGCGAGTATTGCTGCGGACGTTCGAGAGCGGTGAGGTAGATGGCCGGTTTGACCAATGACCCAATCGGCCGAACGGCGTCCAGCGCCCGGTTGAAACCCGCGAAGCCTGCCTGCCGGCTGCCGATCAGCGCCTGGACTTCGCCGGTTTCCGGATTGGTCACGACCATGGCCGTTTCCATCTCGTCCGCGCCTTTGCGCCCAGAGATTTTGGCGAAGCTTTCGCGCACGGCGGCTTCGGACTTCATCTGCAGAATCGGGTCGAAGCTGGTGAAGATCCGCAGGCCCTCTTCGGTCAAGTCTTCGTCGCGATAATCCTGACGGAGTTGGCGCTTCACCAGGTCTAGAAAATCCGGGAACGAGCTGTCGGCCAGCGACCCGACTTTGCTCACGCCCAGCGGCATCTTCTTCGCCGCAGCCACCACTTCAGGCGTGGCGACACCCTGTTGCTCCAGCAGATCGAGGACCAGATTGCGTCGTTCCAGCGCACGCTCAGGATTGCGCCGCGGGTTGTAATAGGAAGGCCCCTTGACCAGACCGACCAGCAAGGCGACCTGATGCAGCTTCAATTCTGACAGCGGCTGGCTGAAGAAATACTGACTCGCCAGACCAAAACCGTGAACCGCACGCTGACCGTCCTGCCCCACAAACACTTCGTTAAGGTAGGCCTCGAGGATCTCCTGCTTGCTGTAATGGATCTCCAGAAGAATGGCCATCATCGCTTCGGTCAGCTTGCGGGTGATGCTGCGCTCGTTGGTCAGGTAGAAGTTCTTGACCAGTTGCTGAGTCAGCGTCGATCCGCCCTGGCGCATCTGGCCAGCGGATGCGTTGATCCAGAAAGCTCGCACGATCCCCTTGGGGGACACACCGAAGTGATGGTAGAAATCCCGATCCTCCACCGTCACCAGCGTGTCGAGCAAGTAAGGCGGCGCCTGATCGAGCTTGATCAGAATCCGGTCTTCGAGATTCTTCGGGTACAAGCCGCCGATCATCAAAGGCTCAAGCCGCGCGACAGCAAGCTTGGCGCCATTGGCGGCGGTCAGTTCCGCGACGTAATCGCCGGAGAAGCGCACATGGATCTGCTGCGCTGGATCAGCGCCTTCATAGAACTGGAAGCCGCGGGTGTTGAGATCGACATTGTTGCCGTTGACCGCAGCAGCGCCCGGCCCGTTGGCCACGCTTTCGCGGCGATAGCCCAACGCATCGAGCTCCAGCAGGAAGTCATCGCGTGAAAGCTTCTGGCCGACGAACAGCTCCAATGGCCGTGCATAAACCTTGGCCGGAATGGTCCAGCGCTTGCCGGAGAATTTTTCCTGGACGATGGAATCCAGGTAAACGGCGAAGCAGCCAAGGATCACCAGCCCGACAAGACTGAGTTTCAGGGCCCAGCCCAACAGGCTGCGCAGGCGGCTGTTGGTGGGTTTGGGGGATTTTTTCGAGGTGCGGGATCGGGTCATGGCGGCGGATTATACGCACTTTCAAAGGCCCCGACAGACCGCCCTTTAAGCGGTTTGCAGCAATGTCTCCAGCAGCCATAATGGCCGCCTTTCGCTACTTCTCTATCGACTTATCACCTTTCAAGGATCGTCCGTGAGCCAGACACTGATAGCCGCGCTGCAAAACCCCGCCCTGTTTCCTCACCCGGTCGAACAATTTCAGGTTATCGAAACGCATATTTCCTGGGTGCTGCTCACAGGTCCCTACGTCTACAAGATGAAGAAGCCGGTCAATTTCGGTTTTCTGGACTTCACCAGCCTGCCGGCGCGTCAGCATTTCTGTGAGCAGGAGCTGATGCTGAACCAGCGCCTGACGGACGATCTGTACCTGGAAGTGCTGCCTGTCACCGGGAGCATCGAGGCGCCGCAGTTGAATGGCGAAGGCGAGGCCATCGAGTTCGTGCTGAAAATGCGCCAGTTTCCGCAAGACGGATTGCTCAGCACTTTGCAAGCCAAAGGCGAACTGACCACCGCGCACATCGATGACATGGCCCGGCAGATCGCCGAGTTTCATCTCAACTCGCCTAAAGTCCCGATGGAAAACCCACTCGGCAGCGCCGACAGCGTCATGGCGCCGGTCACACAGAATTTCGAGCAGATTCTGCCCTTCCTCAGCGAAAAGTCTGACCTCATCCAGCTGGAAGCGCTGGAAGCGTGGGCCAACACCAGTTTCGAGCGCCTCAAGCCTTTGATGAACCAGCGCAAGCTCGACGGTTTTGTTCGGGAATGCCATGGCGACATTCACCTGGGCAACGCAACACTGATCGATGGCAAAGTCGTGATCTTCGACTGCATCGAATTCAACGAGCCCTTCCGCATGACAGACGTCTATGCGGACATCGGTTTCCTGGCCATGGACCTTGAGGATCGCGGCCTGAAAAGCCTTTCCCGTCGATTCGTCAGCCAGTACCTGGAACTGACCGGCGACTACGCAGGCCTGCAACTGCTCAATTTCTACAAAGCCTACCGCGCACTGGTTCGCGCCAAAGTGGCGCTGTTCAGCCTGAATGCCGACGCCGACCAGGTGCAGCGCGCTGCAACATTGCGCCAGTATCGCAACTACGCCAACCTGGCCGAGAGCTACAGCGCGATCCCGTCCAACTTTCTGGCCATCACCCACGGCGTTTCCGCGGTCGGCAAGAGTCAGGTTGCGATGCGGCTGGTGGAAGCGCTGGGCGCCATCCGTCTGCGTTCAGATGTCGAGCGCAAGCGTGTATTCGCCGACCATGAAGATCTGTATTCCGCCGACGTCAGCGCTGCTACGTATCAGCGCCTGAACGAGCTGGCGGGTGTCGTGCTCCGCGCAGGCTTGCCGGTGGTCATCGATGCAACCTATTTGAAGCTCGCACAGCGTCAGGCGACTGCGCAGATTGCCGAGGCGATGGGCGCTCCTTTCCTGATCATTGATTGCGCCGCGCCAAAGGCGGTTATCGAGGGTTGGCTGGCGCAACGTCGGGCACAGAATCAGGATCCTTCCGACGCAACCATGGAAGTCATTGAAGCGCAGCTGACCAGTCGCGAAGCGCTGACCGCCGACGAGATACTCCGCAGCCGGCATGTCGAGACCAACGTCAGCGGTGATCTGGACACGCTGGTCGCAGACATTCGTCAGCATCTCCCGGGGCTCTGATATCCCGAGCCCACCAGTGGTCGAGTCGTGAAGGATATTGCTTCACGGCCCGACATTGGTGGCATTATAGTGGCGTCAGAATTCCAACAAAGGAGAAGCCAGATGAACCAGCCCAAGCAGCTCGACTCGCCCCTCTTCGCACTGTTGCGAAAAGACGACGTAACCGCCTTCAATCTCGAACGGCCAAAACAGGGCCCGGTTGATCTGTCAGGGGGAGATTTTCGCGGTCTGGACCTGCGTGAACTCAATGCCGAAGAGGTCGATTTCAGCGATGCCTACTTCAGATCCGCTGACCTGCGTGGCGTTGATTTCCGGACAACCAGGCTCGAGGGTGCAAGCATCGCCCACGCGCAGATATCCGGGGCGTACTTCCCGTCAGAGCTGAGTGCTGACGAAATCCTCATGTCGGTCAATTTCGGTACGCGCCTGCGTTATCGCACCCGCTAAGGTCGTCGCACCCGCTAGACCTCGCTCTATTTCTCGCCCCGCATGCGCAGCCATGCCGGGCCTGCTCCGCCCCGCCTTAACTAACCCCTACCGTTCGGCAGCTGTCCTGCATTTCAAGGTCATCGCCTCGCAGTTTTTATTCGACGTCGTCTACGCTCAAGGGCATGGCTCGCCTTTTCAGTTTGTGTCGAGCTTATGGAGAAGTTATTACACGGAATGACAGGATGGATTTGCACCCATGGACGACGAATTGCTGGGCATGAAGAATCTAGGGAGAACCTCGGTTCAATGGCTTCACGCTGCGGGTATTCACACTATTGCTGACCTGCGCCGCCTTGGCGCAATCCAGGCCTACCGGGCCGTCCAGGTCAGGGGTTTCCGAGCATCCAAAGCGCTGCTGTATTCACTGGAAGGGGCGTTGTCAAATTGCCGTTGGAGCGAACTGCCCCAAGAGTACAAAGATGCCCTGGACATCAAATTGAAGAACGCCAGCCCCGGTCCGATCGGGGACCGCTGAGCACCGCTAGGAAAATAAAGCGCAGAACACTGTTGACATACAAATGAGAATCACTATGATTATCACATCCGGTCGCAAGACTGGCCGATAACCTGAAAGGCTCCTTGGTTCGGACTCTCAGATTATCTCCTCATCAGGCTAATCACGGTTTTTGACCCGGCTCTTTGCCGGGTCTTTTTTTGCCTGCGATTTAAGCGCCTACGCCCAAGTGGCCCAAAAGATCATCCAGCAGGCTGGTCGCCCCGAGCCGCAGCCTTCCCTGTTCAAGCCAGCGTGGGCCGAATCGTGCCTTGACCAGATCCATGTGAACCCGCGCTTCGTCGAGCGTCCGCACATTTCCGGAAACGTTGATGCCCACATGCGCGCCTGACTCGGCGATGGCCGAAATCAAAATCCGGCTGGCCTGGGGCGTTGCGTTAAGGATGTGTTTCCCTGTGCTGGTTTTCAGAAAGTTGGCGCCCTCCTGAATCGCCACACAGCTTGCGCCGTGAATGACCTGCGGATCACGCAGCACGCCGGTTTCCAGCGTAACGGTCAATGCTGCCCGACCGCACCTGGCTTTGCAGGCATTGACGATGTCCGCGCCAATCTGCCTGTCCCCGCCAAGCAAAGCATGAAAGGGATAGACCAGATCGATTTCGTCTGCACCCGCGAGGATGGCCGCCTGGGTTTCCGACTCGGCGGAGCTGACGGATGGCGAGCCGCTCGGAAAGTTAACCGCGGCCACGACTTTTATCTCCCGCGCATGAAGGCTGTCGAGCGTGCGCCGCGCCAGCCCTGCGAATCTGGGCATGACGCAGACGGCGGCAACATGCCCCACAGGCGTCAGGGCTCGATGACACAACGCAATAATCTTTTCCGGCGTGTCGTCGGCATTCAACGAAGCCAATTCCATCAGGCCAATCGCCAGTTGCGCCAGTGACGCATCGACGTCATACACGTCAATCGCTTCATTTATGTCGCTCATTACACACCCTCAATGCCTTTGATTGAGGCGACGATAATCGAGAACGGCTATGCCTGAACGGCCACAAAGACGCAAAAGAGCAGGCCTACGTGATTACAAGAATTGTCCGAAGGACGTTGCCCGCAAGAGCACCGAAAATGGGGCTGCTACATCGATAAGAGCCCGTTTCAGCGAGCGATCACCAGCGGATGCCCACGCTCGGGATGGGGCTGCACCAGCACATCCAGACCGAATACCGACTTCAGTGCCTCAGGCGTGAGCACGTGCTGTGGTGTGCCGGATAAATACACGCGACCTTGATCCAGCAACAAAAGGTGATCGCAATAACGGGCTGCCAGGTTCAAGTCATGCAGGATCACCATCACCGCACCGCCACGGTCGGCGAATGCGCGAACGGCCAGCAACGTGGTGTGCTGATGCAGCGGATCGAGCGCCGATGTTGGCTCGTCCAGCAATAGCATCTGGCCCTCCTCGCCCGGCCATACCTGAGCCAGCACCCGCGCCAGGTGAACCCGCTGACGCTCGCCGCCCGACAGCGTCAGATAGCTGCGACCCGACAGGTGAAGGCCATCGGCAGCTTCAAGGGCGTGCTGGATGATTTCACCGTCGCGTTGCTGACCGCTGTCATGGGGCAAGCGGCCCATCGCAACCACTTCCTCGACCTTGAATGCGAAACCCAATGTCGAACTCTGCGGCAGCACAGCCAGCCGCCGCGCCCGCTCGGGGCCACGCCATTGATTCAGGGGAATATCGTCCAGCAACACCTGGCCCTGGGTAGGGACAAGCTCGCCGCACAGGGCCGCCATCAGCGTACTTTTGCCGGCGCCGTTGGGGCCCAGCACGCCGAGTATCTGACCGGGCGCCAATGCCAAGTCGAGGTTGGCGAGCACCTGTTTGCCATCACGCATGATGCCGAGGTCATTGGCGATCAACATCAGCTACGCCCTCGAATCAACAGGAAAATAAAAAACGGCGCGCCAATGAACACGGTGACAATCCCGATCGGCAGCTCCGCCGGCGCCATCACCAGTCGGGCGAACATGTCTGCCAGGAGCAGCAGCGTTGCGCCTGCCAGCGCTGAAGCGGGAAGAACAACACGGTGGTCCGGCCCGGTCAGCAGTCGCACCATGTGCGGCACGATCAGGCCAATGAAGCCGATCAGCCCCGCCGCTGCAACCGCGGCCCCCACACCGAGGGCGATGCACAGAATCAGCTCGCGCTTGAGGCGTTCGACGTCGATGCCGAGGTGGCGCGCTTCCGATTCGCCAAGCAGCAGCGCGTTGAGCGCCCTGGCTCGGCGCGGCAGCCAGAGGATCACCGCCACGCAAACCAGCAAAAGAGGCCAGAGCCGCGCATAGCTGGCCCCGTTGAGGGTGCCCAGATTCCAGAACGTCAGCGTCCGCAGGCTGGCGTCGTCGGCCAGGTACGTGAACAGCCCGATGATCGAGCCGGCCAGCGCAGTCATCGCCACACCCGCCAGCAGCATGGTGCTGACGCTGGTTCGGCCATCGCGGCGTCCGAGCCGATAGACGATTGCGGTCACCCCAAGCCCACCGGCGAACGCGCAGATGGACAGCAGATACGGCTGGAGCGGCTCAGGCATTCCGCCAAGGGATGCTCCGGCGACAATGGCCGCCGCCGCACCCAATGCCGCGCCACTGGAAACCCCGACCAGACCGGGATCAGCGAGGGGGTTGCGAAACAAACCCTGCATCGCCACGCCGGACAAGGCCAGCACTGCACCCACCGCCAGCCCGAGCAACGTCCGGGGAAGACGGATCTGGCCCACGATCAGTTCCGCCTGCTGCAAGTTGTCCTCCGCCACAGGCACGCCCACCAGATGAAGAACCGCGCGCAAGGTGTCCATCATCGGCAGGCTGACAGGCCCGAGCGCGAGGGACAGCCATATCGCCAGCAAACAGGCTAAGCCCAGCGCGATGCCGATCAGGCGAGAGGTGAAGCGCATAAAAGGTGCGTCCTCTATAAAGGAAGGCGCAGTCGCTCACCTCACGGCACGACTGGCTGGATTTCGTTCATCGACTGGCGGGTTTGAGTGCTGGCAGAATGCGCAGCCGGCTACGGCCAGGCATTTGATAATTCTTTGCATTTGAGCGTCAAGCGCCAAGGAGAACACGCTGAAATACTTGTGCGACAGCGCTGCGCTGATTGAAGGCAAAAGCCTCGGGTTCGAGGTTGATGAACTCAGGATTCTGGCGGTCCGGCGAGCGGGTCAGGTGTACGTGTACGCCAATCGGTGCCCCCATCGCGGGGTGGCGCTGGAATGGCAGGCCGATGAGTTTCTCGATGCCAGCGCCAGCCTGATCCAGTGCGCCACCCACGGTGCTCTGTTCCTCATCGAGAGCGGCGAGTGCGTGGCGGGCCCCTGCGAGGGCAAGTCCCTGAGGGCTATCGACTGCGGCGAAGACGCTCAGGGCATCTGGATCAATCCAGTGGCACCGGACTGAGCGGGCGCGTTTCCATAAGGTGAATCTCAAGGCGGCGGTCAATACAGACTTCGTCGGGGGTCAGCTTCACGCCATAGGCAAGGACTTCAACCCCTGCCGCAGCCGCCTCAAGCAAGGCCGCGGCATAGGCCGCGTCGATTTCGGCGGCGGGCCGCACGGCGTCGATGCCTGTCAGGTTCACGCAATACAGCAACACCGCGCGCACGCCCTCACGGGCCAGGGCCGACAATTCGCGCAGGTGCTTGGCACCGCGCTGAGTGACCGCATCGGGAAATGCAGCGACCCGGCTGTCATCAAACCCCAAGGTCACGCTTTTGACTTCCAGATACAGCGGCCCATCGGGGTAATCCAGACGGAAGTCGACGCGGCTGTTTTCCTGACCGTAGGCGACTTCGCGCTTGAGCGCCGTAAACCCTGCCAACTCCGTGATCACCCCGGCCAGAAGTGCTTCTTCCACCAGCCTGTTGGCGCGCGCAGTGTTGACGCAGGCAAGCCGACCCTGAGGCGTTTCGGTGATTTCCCAGGTGCCCGGCAGCTTGCGTTTGGGGTCATTGGAGCGGCTGAACCAGACGCGGCCACCCGGCATCATGCAATTGAACATGGAGCCCGTATTGGGGCAGTGAATCGTCAGCAGATCGCCGCTGGCGGTCTCGATGTCGGCGAGAAAGCGCTTGTAGCGTTGAATCAGCCGGCCTTCTTCAAGGGGAGGAGAGAAACGCATCAGCCTTGCCAGCTCCGCAGGCCACGGCCTATTCGCTCGACCGCTTCCTCAAGCCGAGGCAGGCTTTGGGTGTAGGCGAAGCGCACATGATGGCCGGCGCGGTACCGGCCGAAATCCAGCCCGGGCGTGAACGCCACATGCTCGGTTTCCAGGAAGTGATGACAGAACGCGAACGCGTCGCCGCCGAACGCGCTGATGTCTGCGTATAGATAGAAGGCGCCCTCCGGCTCCACGGCTATGTTGAAGCCCAATTCGCGCAGTGCCGGAAGCAGATAGTCGCGACGGCGGGCAAACTCGGCACGACGTTGTTCAAGGATCTCGAGCGTCTGCGGCTCGAAGCAGGCAAGTGCCGCGCTTTGCGCCATGCTCGGCGCGCTGATGTAAAGATTCTGCGCCAGCTTTTCCAGATCACCGACCGCCGCCTCGGGGGCAACCAGCCAACCGAGTCGCCAACCGGTCATGCCGAAATATTTGGAAAAACTATTCAGCACGAAGGCGTCGTTATCGACCTCCAACACGCTGCTCGCGTCGGTGCCGTAGGTCAGACCGTGATAGATCTCGTCAACCACGAGGTGCCCATCCCGCGCCTTGAGCGACGCCGAAAGCGCAGCGAGTTCGTCGCGGTGCAGCAACGTCCCGGTCGGATTGGCCGGAGACGCCACCAGCGCACCGACGCTGTCCTCATTCCAGCATTGAGCCACCAGATCGGCCGTCAGCTGATAACGCACGTCCGGCCCCACGGGCACCAACTGCGCGGCGCCCTCCACCAGACGCAGAAAATGCCGGTTGCACGGGTAACCCGGATCGGCCAGCAGCCAGTGTTTGCCAGGATCGACCAACAGACTCGCCGCCAGCAGCAACGCGCCCGAACCGCCCGGCGTGATCAGAATTCTGCCCGGATCGACGTTCACGCCGTAACGCTGAGCATAAAAGCCCGAGATGGCCTCGCGCAGTTCCGGCAGACCACGGGCCGCCGTGTAACGGGTTTTGCCAGCGGCCAGCGCTGCCTGACCGGCCTTGATGATGGGCTCGGCGGTGGTGAAATCCGGCTCGCCAATCTCCAGGTGGATAACGTCATGCCCCGCCGCTTGCAGTTCATTCGCCCGCGCCAGCAGCGCCATGACATGAAAGGGTTCTATGGCGCGGCTGCGCGCACTGTAGGGCTGTGGCATGGGCCTTCCTTTGGTGAGGGGTGGCGAGATAATTCGCCGATTCTACCCACCCGCCTCGGCGGGCTACAGCGTTTATCGGCCTGGACGGCAGTGACTTGCAGCCGACAGTCCAGAAAACCGTGGGCTTACGCGGCAGGCACTAAACTCAGCGCACTGCAAATAGATAAAACCGGGCGCTCAGGCTGTGGTCATAGTCCACGTGCGTGCTGCGGGCCATCCTCGACAACCGGGAGTAGCGCGCTCCGATTCGATCTGGTAAGTTCGCCCGCTTGCAGCCGCAGGGCCGGCAGGTGTCGGCGATGGATCTTAACCTGTGTAATGGCTTAGAAGAGTGAGAGGCGGTCCGTTCATGCCCACCGAAGAAAAGCAAAAGAGCACCCCGGCAATCAGTGGTTTCGAACCCTACGTCGCGACGAAGGGCGAGGAATACATGGGCGAACCCATGCGCAAGCACTTCACCAAAATCCTGTCCAAGTGGAAACAGGATCTGATGGTAGAAGTTGACCGCACGGTTGTTCACATGAAGGACGAGGCGGCTAACTTCCCTGACCCTGCTGACCGTGCAAGTCAGGAAGAAGAATTCGCGCTGGAGCTGCGTGCACGTGATCGTGAGCGCAAGTTGATCAAGAAGATCGACAAGACGCTGCAGCTGATCCAGGACAAGGAATACGGCTGGTGCGAATCGTGCGGCGTCGAGATCGGTATCAAGCGCCTTGAGGCCCGTCCAACGGCTGACATGTGCGTTGACTGCAAGAGCCTCGCTGAAATCAAGGAAAAACAGGTCGGTAAATGATCCTGTTGATCCCGTAAAAAAGGACGCCTCGGCGTCCTTTTTTGTTGCCTGCAGGTATCGACCGAACTAGCGACGGCGTGGGCTGGAAAGTCACCTACCCGTGCGTCGCGCTTTCCCACATGGCACGACACGTCGTCCGGTATTTCGTACGTTTTATTTCCAGTACCATCAGCGCCCATGAAAACCCCTTCTTATATAGGGCGCTTTGCGCCAACCCCCAGCGGTTATCTGCACTTCGGCTCTCTGGTCGCAGCCCTG
Source organism: Pseudomonas sp. KU26590 (assembly GCF_026153515.1). Classification (NCBI taxonomy): domain Bacteria; kingdom Pseudomonadati; phylum Pseudomonadota; class Gammaproteobacteria; order Pseudomonadales; family Pseudomonadaceae; genus Pseudomonas; species Pseudomonas sp. KU26590. The sequence continues at coordinate 1,186,101 of NZ_CP110644.1, read as the reverse complement.
GCCTCCTACCTCGACGCCCGTTCGGTCGGCGGAAAATGGCTGATGCGCATGGAGGATCTCGACCCTCCACGCGAGGTTCCGGGTGCCCAGGCGGGAATACTCCAGACCCTCGAAGCCTATGGATTCGAATGGGACGGCGAACTGGTGAGGCAAAGCGACCGGCATGAGGCTTACCAGGCGATCATCCATCGGTGGTTCAGCCACGGCCTCGCTTACGCGTGCACCTGTTCGCGCAAGCAACTGGAAGGCTATAACGGCATTTACCCGGGTTTTTGCCGGAATGCGGGGCACTCACCCGAGAACGCGGCCATCCGGATTCGGGTGCCTGAGCTGGAATACCGCTTCGAAGACCGCGTGCAGGGCGAGTTTCGTCAACATCTGGGCCGCGACGCGGGCGATTTCATCATTCGTCGCCGGGACGGCTTTTACGCCTACCAGTTGGCGGTTGTCCTCGACGACGGCTGGCAAGGTGTGACCGACATCGTACGCGGCGCTGATCTGCTCGACTCCACGCCACGTCAACTGTACCTGCAAGAACTGCTGGGCCTGCCGCAACCGCGCTACCTTCATGTGCCGCTGATCACCCAGCCCGACGGCCATAAACTGGGCAAATCCTACCGTTCGCCGCCACTGCCGTCCGACCAGGCCACGCCGTTGCTGCTCCGGGGTTTACGTGCTTTGGGGCAAAAGACGCCGGGTGAACTGGACGACGCTAAGCCCCGAGAAGTGCTGGATTGGGCCATTGCGCACTGGGATGCCGATTCGATACCCCGCCTGGGCGCTATCGAGGAAGCTCGAATAGACTGATCTCGCGCGGCCGATTCACAGGGAGGCAGCACAAAGCTGGCGCAAACGTCGCTTGCAGCCCCATCGCCATCCGTTACCATGCCGCTCCGTCATCTTCTGGTCAGTCAACCTGGGAGGCCAAATGTACATTTATCGATTGGTCCTGCTGCTGGTGGTGGGCATCTATCTGTTTTCTCCGGCCATCATGGACTGGTGGATCGACGCCACGGGCGCCTGGTACAGGCCGTACATGCTGTGGCTGATCCTGATCGTCGTGACCTTCATTCTGCAGAGCCAACGAGATGCCGATGAGCTTTAGCCTGACCCAGATGATTCTGGTCAGTGCCGCCTATCTGACGGTGCTGTTCGGCGTTGCCTGGATCAGCGAACGTGGCCTGATCCCGCGCTGGATCATTCGCCACCCGCTGACCTACACGCTGTCACTTGGCGTCTACGCCAGTGCGTGGGCGTTTTACGGCACGGTGGGGCTGGCTTACGAATACGGCTACGGTTTTCTGTCCAGTTATCTGGGGGTGTCCGGCGCTTTCCTGCTTGCCCCCGTTCTGCTTTACCCCATTCTCAAGATCACCCGGACCTACCAGCTCTCGTCACTGGCCGATCTGTTTGCGTTCCGCTTTCGCAGCACCTGGGCGGGCGCACTGACGACCATCTTCATGCTGATTGGCGTCTTGCCGTTGCTGGCACTGCAGATCCAGGCCGTGGCCGACTCCATAGCCATCCTTACCCGGGAACCTGTACGCAACTACGTGGCGTTTGCGTTCTGCGTGCTGATCACACTGTTCACCATCTTCTTCGGCTCGCGCCACATCGCCACGCGGGAAAAACACGAAGGGCTGGTATTCGCCATCGCCTTCGAGTCGGTCATCAAACTGGTCGCCATCGGCGGCATCGGCCTGTACGCGCTGTATGGCGTGTTCGACGGGCCGCAGAGCCTTGAGCAGTGGCTGCTGCAAAACCAGAGTGCACTGGCGGCGTTGCACACGCCACTGCAGGAAGGCCCTTGGCGCACGCTGCTGCTGGTGTTCTTCGCCTCGGCCATCGTGATGCCGCACATGTATCACATGACCTTCACCGAAAACCTCAATCCGCGATCGCTGGTCAGCGCCAGTTGGGGGCTGCCACTGTTTCTGCTGCTGATGAGCCTGGCGGTGCCGCTGGTGCTGTGGGCCGGTTTGAAACTGGGCGCCACCACCAGCCCTGAATATTTCACCCTGGGTATCGGCATCGCCGCCCACAGCAAGACCCTGGCCCTGCTCGGCTATATCGGCGGGCTTTCTGCGGCGAGCGGGCTGATCATCGTCACCACGCTGGCGCTGTCCGGCATGGCGCTGAACCACCTGGTGCTGCCGCTTTACCAGCCGCCAGCCGAAGGCAATATCTATCGCTGGCTGAAGTGGACACGGCGCGGCCTGATTGTCGCGATCATCATGGCCGGCTTTGGCTTCTATCTTCTGCTTGGCGCCAAGCAGAATCTGGCGAACCTGGGCATCGTCGCGTTCGTTGCAACATTGCAGTTCCTGCCTGGCGTACTGTCGGTGCTCTACTGGCCAGCGGCCAACCGACGCGGTTTCATGGCCGGGCTGATCGCCGGCATTGCGGTCTGGACCGTCAGCATGTTGCTGCCGCTGATCGGCGACTTTCAAGGGTTTTATATCCCGCTGCTGAACATGATTTACGTACTGGACGACACCAGTTGGCACATGGCGGCCATCGCTTCTCTGGCGGCCAACGTGCTGGTGTTCACCCTGATTTCACTGTTCAGCAATCCCAGTCCCGAAGAAGCAAGTGCGGCCGAAGCCTGCGCGGTGGACAACGTCCGCCGCCCACAGCGTCGCGAACTGCACGCAGCCTCCCCCCAGGAGTTCGCCACTCAACTGGCCAAGCCCCTGGGGGCAAAAGCTGCACAGAAGGAAGTTGAACAGGCGTTGCGGGATCTCTATCTGCCGTTCGACGAGCGCCGGCCTTATGCGCTGCGGCGTTTGCGCGACCGCATCGAAGCCAACCTTTCCGGGTTGATGGGACCCAGTGTTGCGCAGGATATGGTCGAGACGTTTCTGCCGTACAAGTCAGGCAGCGAGAACTACGTCACCGAAGACATCCACTTCATCGAAAGCCGCCTTGAAGATTACCACTCCCGCCTCACCGGCCTGGCTGCCGAACTCGACGCCCTGCGCCGCTATCACCGCCAGACCCTGCAAGAGCTGCCGATGGGTGTGTGCTCCCTGGCCAAGGATCAGGAGATCCTGATGTGGAACAAGGCCATGGAGGAGCTGACCGGTATCGGTGCTCAGCGCGTTGTCGGGTCACGGCTCGAGACCATCGTCGATCCCTGGAAGCAGCTGCTGCTGGGTTTCATCAACGTCCCTGACGAGCACTTGCACAAGCAGCGCCTGGGCCTCGATGGTCAGACTCGCTGGCTCAACCTGCACAAGGCCGCCATTGACGAGCCGCTTGCGCCGGGCAACAGCGGGCTGGTGATTCTGGTTGAAGACCTGACCGACACCCAGATGCTCGAAGACAAACTGGTGCACTCCGAGCGACTTGCGAGCATTGGCCGACTGGCTGCAGGCGTTGCCCACGAAATCGGCAACCCGATCACCGGCATTGCCTGCCTGGCGCAGAACCTGCGCGAAGAACGCGAAGAAGACGCCGAGCTGACGGAAATCAGCAGCCAGATCATCGAGCAGACCAAGCGTGTTTCCCGCATCGTGCAGTCACTGATGAGCTTCGCCCACGCCGGCGGGCATCAACATGCCGACGAACCGGTGTGCCTGGCCGAGGTGGCGCAGGATGCCATTGGTCTGCTGGCGCTGAACCGGCGCAATTTCGAAGTGCAGTTCTATAACCTGTGCAACCCCAACCACTGGGTGGACGGCGATCCACAACGTCTCGCACAGGTGCTGATCAATCTGCTGTCCAACGCCCGCGACGCATCGCCCGCCGGCAGTGCGGTGCGGGTGAAAAGCGAAGTCTCCGAACACACGGTCGATCTGATCGTCGAAGACGAAGGCAGCGGTATTCCGAAAGCCATCATGGACCGCTTGTTCGAACCTTTCTTCACCACCAAGGATCCGGGCGAAGGGACAGGACTGGGGCTCGCGCTGGTCTATTCCATCGTTGAAGAGCATTATGGACAAATCACCATCGACAGCCCGGCTGACCCCGAGCACCAACGCGGAACCCGGATTCGGGTGACCTTACCGCGACATGTCGAAGCGACGTCCGCCGTGAACTGAGACCGTCGAGAGAACCGAATCAATGCCTCACATTTTGATCGTGGAAGACGAAACCATCATCCGCTCCGCCCTGCGTCGACTGTTGGAACGTAATCAGTACCAGGTCAGCGAAGCCGGATCCGTGCAGGAAGCTCAGGAACGTTTCAGCATCCCCTCGTTTGACCTGATCGTCAGCGATTTACGCCTGCCCGGCGCCCCCGGCACAGAGCTGATCAAGCTCGGCCAGGGTAAGCCGGTGCTGATCATGACCAGTTACGCCAGCCTGCGCTCGGCCGTGGACTCGATGAAAATGGGCGCGGTGGATTACATCGCCAAACCCTTCGACCACGACGAAATGCTTCAGGCCGTCTCGCGCATCCTGCGTGATCGCCAGACGCTGCAAAGCATGCAGGCCGAACGCGCCGCCAGCAGCAAGACGGCGCCCAATGACAAGGCCGGTCCGGACAACAGCAACGGCGAGATCGGCATCATCGGCTCATGCCCGCCGATGCAGGACATGTACAGCAAGATCCGCAAAGTCGCGCCGACGGACTCCAACGTATTGATTCAGGGCGAGTCCGGCACGGGCAAGGAATTGGTGGCCCGCGCGCTGCACAACCTCTCGCGTCGCGCCAAGGCGCCGATGATTTCGGTCAACTGCGCGGCGATTCCTGAATCTCTCATCGAATCCGAGCTGTTCGGCCACGAGAAAGGTGCGTTCACCGGTGCCAGCGCCGGTCGGGCCGGTCTCGTGGAAGCGGCGGACGGCGGCACCCTCTTCCTCGACGAGATCGGCGAGCTACCGCTGGAAGCTCAGGCGAGACTTCTGCGCGTTTTGCAAGAAGGCGAGATTCGCCGGGTGGGCTCGGTCCAGTCGCAGAAAGTCGACGTGCGCCTCATCGCAGCGACTCACCGCGACCTCAAGAGCCTGGCCAAAGTCGGCCAGTTCCGTGAAGACTTGTACTACCGCCTGCACGTGATCGCGCTGAAACTGCCCGCATTGCGTGAACGCGGCGCGGACGTCAATGAAATCGCCAATGCGTTTCTGGCGCGGCAAAGCCTCAAGGCCGGTCGTAATGACCTGCGTTTCGCACCGGATGCCGAGCAAGCGATTCGACACTATTCGTGGCCAGGTAACGTGCGGGAGCTGGAGAACGCCGTCGAGCGCGCAGTAATCCTGTGTGAAAGCCCGGACATCTCCGCAGAGCTGCTGGGCATCGATATCGAGCTGAGCGACCTTGACGTCAACGAGTTCATCGGCCTTGCACCGCAGACGTCAGGCTCGTCGAGTTCCACCGCCGGCGAGCCAACCGAGGACCTGTCGCTGGAGGACTATTTCCAGCACTTCGTTCTGGAGCATCAGGACCACATGACCGAAACCGAACTGGCTCGCAAGCTGGGCGTCAGCCGCAAGTGCCTGTGGGAGCGTCGTCAACGCCTGGGCATCCCGCGACGCAAGACCGGAGTGGCCAGCGAAACGTGAGCGCATCCCTGCGCGGGCTCTGGCACGCGGGTTACGGGGAATGTGAAAAAACTGTTACCTCGAAGAGGGTGACGTAACAAAACCGGGGCGTACGGTAACGAACCCCGGTTTTTTTTCGTCCGCGCAAAATAGCGTCAATTTGCCACACCCTTGATTTCAGCGGCGTGCAGCACGTTTTGCAAAAGTTGGCACAGGTACTGCTATAGGTATTCGTACAAGAACAACAAAAATCAGTCACCCGAAACACCAACATAATAAAAACAAGACGAAACGACTCACGCATAACAAGAACAACACGGCGGAGGCGCAGCTAACTGATTCTTTTGGAGAGGCGTTGCATTTGGGACTTGTCCCGCAACCAGGCCGAGAACAACAAAAACTACCCTTAGGTAGAGCCTGAACTGGTTGGATCGATAGATCACTGCCGCACAGCGACCAAAGCAATCCGTTTGCTCTTGACTCCCGATTGGGAGGTTTCACAGGCGAAAGCCGTGAATTGGGCGGTCAACAATAATAAAAAGCCCATCAGACAATAAAAATAAGAGCACGCACTTTGGGGGAGCTTCGGCTCCCCCAGTAGCATCTGTAATAAGCTCCGGCCCTTCGTAACACCCCGCGCTACGCCCCGCATCAAGCTCCCATACGCCCCCATCGCGCTGCTTCCTACACCATCCCTCGACTAAATGCTAGAATCCCCGCCCATCGTGCGGTCACTCTTCGAAATTGGCCGAATATTCCTTCAAACAGTGCCTCCCATGCTGAAGAAGCTGTTCCAGTCATTCCGTTCCCCACTGCGCAAGCCGCAGCAACATGTGCGCACAACGCCTGAAGTGCTCAGCAGCAGTCAGCATTCGTTGCAACGCAGTCAATTCAGCCGCTATGCGGTGAACATCGTCGAGCGCCTGCAGACCGCCGGCTACCAGGCCTATCTGGTTGGCGGCTGTGTCCGGGACATGATGCTCGGCATCACGCCCAAGGATTTCGACGTCGCCACCAGTGCCACGCCCGAGCAGATCCGCGCCGAGTTTCGCAACGCCCGGATCATCGGCCGCCGCTTCAAGCTGGTTCACATCCATTTCGGCCGTGAAATCATTGAAGTCGCGACCTTCCGCGCCAATCACCCGATCGACGACGACGATGAAGACAGCAATCAGTCTTCACGCAACGAGAGCGGGCGCATTCTGCGTGACAACGTCTACGGTACCCTCGAAGACGACGCCCAGCGTCGGGACTTCACGATCAACGCCCTGTATTACGATCCGGTCACCGAGCGCGTCCTCGACTACGCCAATGGCGTTCACGACATCCGCAATCGCCTGATTCGTCTGATCGGTGATCCACAGCAGCGTTACAAGGAAGACCCGGTGCGCATGTTGCGGGCCGTGCGTTTCGCCGCCAAGCTGGATTTCGGCATCGAGAAGCACAGTGCCACGCCGATTCGCCCGTTGGCGCCGATGCTGCGCGACATCCCTTCGGCGCGTCTGTTTGAAGAAGTGCTGAAGCTGTTCCTCTCGGGTTACGCCGAAGCGACGTTCGAGATGCTCGTCGATCTCGAACTGTTCGAGCCGCTGTTCCCGGCCAGTTCCAAAGCCCTGGAAGACAACCCGACTTATACCCACACGCTGATTAGCGAAGCCTTGGCCAACACCGATCTGCGCATCAAGCAGAACAAACCGGTCACGCCGGCGTTCCTGTTTGCCGCATTGTTGTGGCCTGCCCTGCCCGCCCGCGTGCTGCGTCTGCAAGAGCGCGGCATGCCGCCGATACCGGCCATGCAGGAAGCGGCTCACGAGCTGATCACCGAACAGTGCCAGCGGATCGCGATTCCGAAACGCTTCACCATGCCGATCCGCGAGATCTGGGACATGCAGGAACGTCTGCCGCGCCGCTCGGGCAAACGCGCCGACCTGCTGCTGGAAAACCCGCGTTTCCGTGCCGGGTACGACTTCCTGTTGCTGCGCGAGTCCGCTGGCGAAGAAACCGACGGCCTGGGTGAATGGTGGACGGACTATCAGGACGCCAATGACTCCGGACGTCGCGACATGATTCGTGACCTGGGCAGCAAGCCCGACGCCACCGGCCAGGGTCCGCGCAAACGTCGTCGCAGCAGCAGCGGCAAGCGCAAACGCGCCGGTGTCGACGGAGCGGAATAACACCCGATGATCGAGCGCGTTTATGTCGGCCTGGGCAGCAACCTGGCCGACCCCGCCGAACAGTTGCGCGAAGCGATCAAGGCCATGGGCCTTTTGCCGCAGAGCAGTCTGTCAGGCGTTTCCTCTTTTTATGTCAGCGACTCGCTCTTGCCGGGTCAGCCGCGTTACACCAACGCGGTTGCTGCGCTCGACACCTCGCTCCCCCCGCTGGCGCTGCTCGACGCCTTGCAAGGCATTGAAAACGATCAGGGCCGAGAGCGCCTCGAACGCTGGGGGCCGCGCACGCTGGACCTCGACATCCTGCTGTTCGGCGATTGGCTTATCGATGAGCCGCGACTGAAGGTGCCGCATTATCAGATGCAGGTGCGCGCGTTTGTGCTGTATCCGCTGGCCGAACTGGCGCCTGGGATCATCCTGGCTGATGGCCGCGCGCTGAATGAGCTGCTTGCCCAGTGCCCCTTCGAAGGCCTGGAACGATTGCCGAGCTGACGCCGCTCTGCAGGCACGTTGAAACCGGCAACACCCGGAATTGACTTCCCGCCCCCTCCTCACGAAGATAAGCGTCCCAAAGCCGGACGACCGGCCACAAGGCGCGGATCAGGCCGTTGCAAACATCGCGAAACGACGATGTGCCTGCCTCCCAAGATGAATCACGCGTTGCTCGCCGCAGTATTCACAGCGCCTGAATGAGGACTTTCCATGCCCGATATTACCGTTACGTCCCTGCTGGCTCTGAAGCAAAAAGGTGAAAAAATCACCATGCTGACCTGCTACGACGCGACTTTTGCCCACACCGCCAGCCAGGCCGGCGTGGAAGTGCTGCTGGTCGGCGACTCGCTGGGCATGGTCCTTCAGGGCCATGACAGCACGCTGCCCGTCACCACCGCTGAAATGGCGTACCACGTGGCCGGCGTCAAACGCGGCAACCAGGGCGCGCTGATTCTGGTGGATCTGCCGTTCATGTCCTACGCCACTCCCGAGCAGACCTTCGCCAACAGTGCCATGCTGATGCAAGCGGGCGCACACATGGTCAAGATCGAGGGCGCGGCGTGGCTTGCCGACTCGATCCGGCTGCTCGCCGAACGCGGCGTTCCCGTCTGTGCGCACATGGGCCTGACGCCTCAGGCGGTCAACGTGCTGGGTGGCTATAAAGTGCAGGGTCGTCAGGAGTCGCAGGCGCGGCAAATGCGGGCCGACGCAATTACCCTTGAACAGGCCGGCGCCGCGATGATTCTGCTGGAGTGCGTGCCGAGTGAATTGGCCCAGGAAATCACCCACGCCGTGAAGATTCCGGTGATCGGGATTGGCGCCGGCAGCGCCACAGACGGTCAGGTGCTGGTGCTTCACGACATGCTCGGGCTGTCGATCAGCGGCCGTGTGCCCAAGTTCGTGAAGAATTTCATGGCCGGTCAGCCGGACATTCAGTCGGCGATCGCGGCGTATGTCAGCGCGGTCAAGGACGTCAGCTTCCCCGCTCCAGAACACGGATTCTCGGCATGAACACAGTTAAAACCGTTCGCGAGTTGCGCGCCGTCGTCGCCCGCGCACGCAGCGAGGGCAAGCGCATCGCACTGGTGCCCACAATGGGCAACCTGCACAGCGGCCATATCGCTTTGGTCACCAAAGCCGTTCAACGCGCTGATTTCGTTATCGCCAGCATCTTCGTCAACCCGCTTCAGTTCGGTCCCAACGAAGACCTCGCGTCCTACCCGCGCACCCTGGCCGCCGATCAGGAACAATTGCTTCAGGCCGGTTGCCACCTGCTGTTTACGCCGACGGTCGAAGAAATGTACCCCCATGGCATGGCCGATCAGACCATCGTGCGCGTGCCGGTGGTGTCTGAAGGTCTGTGTGGCGGCAGCCGTCCGGGTCACTTCGACGGCGTTTCGACGGTGGTCAGCAAGCTGTTCAACATGGTGCAGCCGGACATCGCGATTTTCGGTCAGAAGGATTTCCAGCAACTGGCAGTGGTCAATGCGCTGGTGCGTGACCTGAACATGCCCATTCAAATCATCGGCGAACCCACCGTGCGTGCCGCCGATGGCCTGGCACTGTCGTCGCGCAATGGCTACCTGACCGAAGAGCAGCGCGCTGCAGCGCCTGCGCTGTACCGCGTGATCAAACACATCGGCGCGGCACTGCACAATGGGGAGCAGAATCATGAGCAGTTGATCAGCGATGGCGTCAAAGCCCTCGAAGCCGCGGGCTTTCGTCCTGATTATCTGGAGATTCGCAATGCCGTCAGCCTGCGCCCTGCGACGCCGGATGATCATGATCTGGTGGTGCTGGGCGCGGCGTTCATGGGCAAGACGCGCCTGATCGACAACCTGCACCTGGTCCAGGAATAGCCTGCCCACCCGGATGAAGGATGCGTCCGGTCACGTGTAAAGCAAAAGTCACGTGATCGGATCACCATCTACGCCTATGCTCACTGCGCGAAACCGGTTGTGCAGCGCAGGCGTTGGCCTTCGCAGGGCGCTGGCGATGAACTTAGCCAGACCCGCAATGCCATACCGATACAGTTCGTGTCAGACCAGCAACTCTACTCTGTGAGAAAAAGTACCGAGCAAAGGTAAAGCAAGGCGCAGACATTAGCGTTGCCGGGGACTAGTCTCTGATGCACCCACGAATTCATGTCAAATCCTGCTTTTCAGTGTCCAAAAGGCAGTTCAAGTACAAGGAAACCCGCAGCGATGGCGTACTACCGCACTCCTCATGACGTCACTACCCTGCCCGCCTGGCAGGCGCTCAAAGATCACCGCGAAGCGATGCAGAATTTCAGCATGCGCGAAGCGTTCAACGCAGACCCGAAGCGTTTCAACGAATTCACGCTCAGCAGTGCCGGTCTGTTTCTCGACTACTCGAAGAACCTGATCACTGCCGAGACCCGTCAGTTGCTGGTCAATCTGGCCAATGAAGTCGGCCTGAAAGAAGCCATCAAGGCGCAGTACGACGGCGAACTGGTCAACGCTTCGGAAGGTCGCCCTGCACTGCACACCGCGTTGCGTCGGCCGGTTGGCGACAAGTTGCTGGTCAACGGCGTCAACGTGATGCCGGAAGTGCACAAAGTGCTGAACCAGATGACTGATCTGGTGGGACGCATCCACGACGGTCTGTGGCGCGGCTACACCGAAAAGCCGATCACCGACGTGGTCAATATCGGCATCGGCGGCTCGTTCCTTGGCCCTGAGCTGGTGTCCGAAGCGCTGTTGTCCTACGCGCAGAAAGGCGTTCGCTGCCATTACCTGGCGAACATCGACGGCACCGAGTTGCACGAGCTGACTCAGAAGCTGCGAGCCGAAACCACGCTGTTCATCGTGTCGTCCAAAACCTTCACCACCCTCGAAACCCTGAAGAACGCCACCGCTGCCCGCGCCTGGTACCTCGCCCAGGGCGGGTCCGAGGCCGAGCTGTATCGCCACTTCATCGCGGTGTCGAGCAACAACGCCGCCGCCGTTGCGTTCGGCATTCGTGAAGAGAACATCTTCCCGATGTGGGACTGGGTCGGCGGCCGTTACTCGCTGTGGTCGGCCATCGGTCTGCCTATCGCGCTGGCGATCGGCATGTCCAACTTCAAGGAGCTGTTGTCCGGCGCCTACACCATGGATCAGCACTTCCAGAACGCCGAGTTCGAAGAGAACATGCCGGTGCTGCTGGGGTTGCTGGGTATCTGGTACGGCAATTTCTGGGACGCGCAAAGCCACGCGATCCTGCCGTACGACCACTACCTGCGCAACATCACCAAGCACCTGCAACAGCTGGACATGGAATCCAACGGCAAGAGCGTTCGCCAGGACGGCGTGCCGGTCAAAACCGACACGGGCCCGGTCATCTGGGGTGGCGTCGGCGCGAACGGTCAGCATGCTTATCACCAGTTGCTGCACCAAGGCACCCAGATGATCCCGGCCGACTTCATCGTGCCGATCGTCAGTTTCAACCCGGTGTCTGACCACCATCAGTGGCTGTACGCCAACTGCCTGTCCCAGAGCCAGGCCTTGATGCAGGGTAAAACCCGCCCCGAAGCGGAGGCCGAACTGCGCGCCAAGGGCGTACCGGAAGAAGAAGTGCAGCGTGTTGCGCCGCACAAGGTCATTCCGGGCAACCGTCCGAGCAACACCATTGTCGTCGAGCGCATCAGCCCTCGCCGCCTGGGCGCACTGGTCGCGATGTACGAGCACAAAGTGTTCGTGCAAAGCGTGGTCTGGGGCACTAACGCCTTCGACCAATGGGGTGTTGAGCTGGGCAAGGAGCTGGGCAAAAGCGTTTACAGCCGCCTTGTCGGCACCGACGAAACTGCCGCTGAAGACGCGTCGACCCAGGGCCTGATCAGCTACTTCCGCGGTCGTCACCGCGGCTGATCTGCCGTCCTGTAACACCCTCGAAACCCGCTCTCTCGCACGAGGCAGCGGGTTTCGTGCATCTGGGTTTTAGTCTTCGATATCAGGAAGCACCGTCGGGTCGAGTTGAACGGTGTGCTGCGCCGGATTGCGCACGCAGATGAACTGATCGTCACGCGGGCCTTCCTTGGGGCCGACGCGGCGCAGGTGCATCAACGACCCGCACCACGGGCATTGTGCGGTCAGACGATTGACCCGAAGACGCCCCGTATTGCTGATCTCCAGATAGTGCCGGGAGCCGAAGAAATGCTCGAATTTGCGTCGACGAAGCGCGGCTGACAGTGCGACGGCCAGACCCGCGACGATGAATGAAAACATGAAGAATGTTGACCACGAGCTCTGCTCGCCAAAGGGCGGCCGGAACAGGGTGAAGTACAGCCCGATCATGGTGCCCAGCCCGGTGATGTAACCGAAGACGGAAACACTCTTGCTGTCGAGACTGCGCCCGCCAAACGCCGGATGGCGCTCAATGTGCAATTGCTCGGGTGTAAACGTGGGGCGCTCGTTGTGGCTGATGTTCACATTGGCGCCACGGAAATCGCCGACGCCTACGTTCAGGCTGTTGTCGCCGCTTTGATCGCCATGATTGTCGTTTGGCAAAAGGGGGTCTCCTGGGACGTGGCCGCTGAAATGGCCGGCGATTGTCCCTGCCTCCGCCCTCAGCAAAAATCAGCCGTTTCCCGGCTTTGCGTGGGAACCTGAGACGCTTCATGCCATATGTTTCTGTAGGAGAAGTCCGCAGACTTACCGCCGGAAGGGGGTGATTTGAGCGCCGTAACAACGAAATCCGGGCGACAAAGGGCTTAAATTATCATCGTCATTCATGCAACCATGCTGCCCCTAGATCCGGCTGCCCGTGCTGCCTTCTCCATCTATTCACGCCCGGGCCGGCGCCGCGTCGCACACCACTGAGGATTCGCACCATGCAAGACGTCGTAATCGTTGCCGCTACCCGCACGGCTGTGGGCAGTTTCCAGGGTTCGCTGGCGAATGTTCCCGCGGTGGATCTCGGTGCTGCCGTCATCCGCCAACTGCTGGCGCAGACCGGTCTGGACGGCGCGCAGGTCGATGAGGTGATCATGGGTCAGGTGCTGACGGCGGGTGCCGGGCAGAATCCTGCACGTCAGGCCGCGATCAAGGCAGGCTTGCCGTTCACAGTGCCGGCCATGACGCTGAACAAGGTCTGCGGCTCGGGCCTCAAGGCGCTGCATCTGGGCACGCAGGCGATTCGCTGCGGCGACGCGGAGGTGATCATCGCCGGCGGCCAGGAAAACATGAGCCTGTCCAACTATGTGATGCCGGGCGCGCGAACCGGTCTGCGCATGGGCCACGCGACGATGGTCGACACGATGATCAGCGACGGCCTGTGGGATGCGTTCAACGATTACCACATGGGCATCACTGCCGAGAACCTGGCCGATCAATACGACATCAGCCGTGAGGCGCAGGATGCGTTTGCTGCGGCGTCGCAACAGAAAGCGACTGCCGCCATTGAGGCCGGGCGCTTCGTGGATGAAATCACCCCGATCCTGATCCCTCAACGCAAAGGCGACCCGCTGTCTTTCAGCACCGACGAGCAGCCTCGCGCGGCTACCACTGTCGAGTTACTGGGCAAGCTCAAGCCCGCCTTCAAAAAGGACGGTTCGGTCACGGCAGGCAATGCGTCGTCGCTGAACGACGGTGCGGCGGCGGTCATTCTGATGAGTGCCCGAAAAGCGGAAGAACTGGGCTTGCCGGTGCTGGCGCGGATTGCCGCTTACGCGAATGCCGGCGTTGACCCGGCGATCATGGGCATCGGCCCGGTGAGCGCCACCCGCCGCTGCCTGGACAAGGCGGGTTGGTCGCTGGATGAACTGGATCTGATCGAAGCCAACGAAGCCTTCGCCGCGCAGTCCTTGTCGGTTGGCAAGGAGCTGGGCTGGGACATGGACAAGGTCAACGTCAACGGCGGCGCTATCGCCATCGGCCACCCGATCGGCGCGTCGGGCTGCCGGGTGCTGGTGACCCTGCTCCACGAAATGATCAAACGCGATGCGAAAAAAGGCCTGGCGACGCTATGCATTGGTGGCGGACAAGGCGTGGCGCTGGCGTTGGCGCGCTAAAAGCAAAGGCTCTTGTAGGAGCGCGCTTGCCCGCGAAGAGGCCGGCGTGAACACCCTGAATTTTACGGTGTGACGCCCGACGCCTTCCCGGCTAAAGCCAGTCCCACTAAATGCACGCGGTCAGTCAGTGGGACCGGCTTCAGCCGGGAAGAGGCCGGTTCGAACACCCTGAATTTTACGGTGTGACGCCCGACGCCTTTCCGGCTAAAGCCAGTCCCACTAAATGCACGCGGTCAGTCAGTGGGACCGGCTTCAGCCGGGAAGAGGCCGGTTCGAACACCCTGAATTTTACGGTGTGACGCCCGACGCCTTTCCGGCTAAAGCCGGTCCTACTAAAAGCACGCGATCAGTCAGTGGGACCGGCTTCAGCCGGGAAGAGGCCGGTTCGAACACCCTGAATTTTGCGGTGTGACGCCCGACGCCTTCCCGGCTAAAGCCGGTCCTACTAAAAGCACGCGATCAGTCAGTGGGACCGGCTTCAGCCGGGAAGAGGCCGGTTCGAACACCCTGAATTTGGCGGTGTGACGCCCGACGCCTTCCCGGCTAAAGCCGGTCCCACAAGTGTCATCTGACCTTCACTGCCAGCCAAACTTGCGCACATAGAACCCCTTCACCGCCTGAGTCAGCGCCACATAGGCGATGAGGATCACCGGCAGGATGGCGAAGTACAGCGGCGGCAGCGCCTGCAGTTTGAAGTAGTGCGCCAGCGGGCCCATCGGCAGGAAAATGCCCACGGCCATGATCACCCCGGTCATCACCATCAACGGCATCGCTGCGCGGCTTTGCAGGAACGGGATTTTTGGCGTGCGGATCATGTGCACGATCAGTGTCTGCGTCAGCAGCCCCACGACAAACCACCCCGACTGAAACAGCGTCTGATGCTCAGGCGTGTTGGCGCCGAACACGTACCACATGACCGCAAACGTGGTGATGTCGAAGATCGAGCTGATCGGCCCGAAAAACAGCATGAAGCGCCCTACATCCGCAGGCTGCCAGCGCTGAGGCTTTTTCAGCAGTTCCTCATCGACGTTATCGAACGGGATGGCGATCTGGGAAATGTCATACAGCAGGTTCTGCACCAGCAGGTGCATGGGCAGCATCGGCAGAAACGGGATGAACGCACTGGCCACCAGCACCGAGAACACGTTGCCGAAGTTGGAACTGGCCGTCATCTTGATGTACTTGAGCATGTTGGCGAAGGTCCGGCGCCCTTCCAGCACGCCCTCCTCCAGCACCATCAGGCTCTTCTCCAGCAGAATGATGTCGGCCGCTTCCTTGGCGATGTCCACCGCGGTGTCCACGGAAATACCGATGTCGGCGGTGCGCAGCGCAGGCGCGTCGTTGATGCCGTCGCCCATGAAACCCACCACGTGCCCGTTGGCCTTGAGCAGCCGCACGATGCGCTCCTTGTGGGAAGGCGTCAGCTTGGCGAACACGTTGGTGGTCTCGACCGCGACCGCCAGCTCAGCGTCGCTCATGCGCTCGATATCTCCGCCCAGCAGCAGGCCTTGGCGCTCCAGCCCGACTTCGCGGCAGATCTTCGCGGTGACGCGCTCGTTGTCGCCGGTCAGCACTTTTACCGCCACGCCATGCTCGGCCAGCGCTTTAAGGGCCGGCGCCGTGCTTTCCTTCGGTGGATCGAGAAACGCCACATAACCGATCAGGGTCAGGTCGCTTTCGTCAGCCAGGCCGTAGGTGTCGCGACCTGCCGCCATGGGACGCGCGGCCACAGCTACCACGCGCAGACCTTCTTCGTTGAACGCTGCGGTGACGCTCAGAATGCGCTCGAGCAGTTCAGGCGTCAGCGCTTCCTCGGCATCGCCGTGGCGCACGCGGTTGCACACGCTCAGCACTTCTTCCAGCGCGCCTTTGCAGATCAACAGATGGGGTTCGCGCTGCTGTTGCACCACCACCGACATGCGCCGGCGATTGAAGTCAAAAGGGACCTCATCGACCTTGCTGAACGCGGTGCCGACTTGCAGCTCGCGGTGAATCTCGACGTGCTCCAGAACGGCGACGTCCAGCAGGTTTTTCAGGCCGGTCTGGTAGTAGCTGTTGAGGTAGGCCATTTCCAGAACGTCGTCGGACTCATCGCCCCAGACGTCGACATGGCGTGCGAGAAAAATCTTGTCCTGGGTCAGCGTGCCGGTCTTGTCGGTGCACAGCACGTCCATGGCGCCGAAGTTCTGGATGGCGTCGAGGCGCTTGACGATGACTTTCTTGCGCGACAGAAACACCGCGCCCTTGGCCAGCGTCGAAGTGACGATCATCGGCAGCATTTCCGGGGTCAGGCCGACAGCGATGGACAGCGCGAACAGCAGCGCTTCCATCCAGTCGCCCTTGGTGAAGCCGTTGATGAACAGCACCAGCGGCGCCATCACGAACATGAAGCGGATCAGCAACCAGCTGACTTTATTGACCCCGGCCTGAAACGACGTCGGCGCGCGATCAGTGGCGCTAACCCGCTGCGCCAGCGCGCCGAAATAGGTGTTGTTGCCGGTGGCAAGAATGACGCCCGTTGCAGCGCCGGACACCACGTTGGTGCCCATGAACAGAATGTTTTCCAGGTCCAGCGGGTTGCCTGTATCGACGTCCTGACGCCGCGCAAATTTCTCCACCGGCATGGATTCGCCGGTCATCGCGGCCTGGCTGACGAACAGGTCCTTGGCGCTGAGCACGCGGCAGTCCGCAGGGATCATGTCGCCAGCAGACAGCACGATCAGGTCGCCCGGCACCAGTTGCTTGATCGGCAGCTCAATGCGTTTTTGCTTTGCGTTATCGGAGGCGTCGAACGCGCTGTCGGCGCGGCGCATGACGGTCGCGGTGTTGCTGACCATCGCCTTGAGCGCGTCGGCGGCCTGATTGGAGCGCGCCTCCTGCCAGAAGCGCAGCAGCGTGGAGAGCACGACCATGGAGAAAATCACCGTGGCGGCCTTCATGTCTTCGGTCAGCCACGAGATGAACGCCAGCAGGGTCAGCAGCAGGTTGAACGGGTTTTTGTAGCAGTGCCACAGGTGCACCCACCATGGCAGCGGCTGTTCGTGCTCGACTTCGTTAAGGCCGTGTTGCTCGCGCAGGCTTTGCGCTTCGGTTTCGGTGAGGCCATCGGCGTGGCTGCTCAGGCGTGCGAGCAATTCAGGCACATCGCTGTTGGCGCCGCGGGTCAGGGTTTGCGCGAGGGTGGGCGGCACTTCGCGGCTGACGGTGGCCTCGGCCACGCTGTCGAGCGTCGCCAGCCGACGGAAGTGCCGGCCGAGTTTGCGGGTGCGGACGAAGTCTGCAAGGAATTCTTTCAGGAGGGTGTACTTCATGGTTATGTCCCCTGGACTGAAGGCTGCTGGAGCTGAAAGCACAGGAACCTTGAGCAGGTACGGCAAACCTCAGGCGCCGCGCTCGTTCATGAGCAGGCACCGCAGGCTGGCCCGCGCAGCAAAAGCCGCGCGCGTCCGATGCGCAGACGAACGACAGAGGCGTCGGTCATCACGCAGGATGGGGCGTCAGGGAAAGGACAGGGAGGCAGGCTCTGATCAGAGTCCGCTGGCACTGCCGCTTCTCACGTTGTCGGCGAGATAGCGGCAGTAAAAAGACTGCGCGTTATCGTGCCGAGGATGGGCCGGTCGTTATCACCGGCTGACGTCTGTCACTCGAACAAGTACCCACTGTGGGTCTCCGCATTGGTTGAAAACGGGCGAAGCATACGCCCGGGTTTTATGAGAGTAAATCGCCAGCACGGAGGGTGTGCGGGTTTTGCTGAAGTCTTCAGGAACGGTTCAGAAATCGGACGCTGACACCCGTTGTAGGAGCGCGCTTGCCCGCGAATGCGGTGGGTCAGCCGGCAAGTGAGGTGCCTGAATTGACGCTTTCGCGGGCACGCGCGCTCCTACAGGGTTTGCGCCGGATGGGTGATTGTGGTGGTCCAAACCGTAGGAGCCGGCTTGCTGGCGAACAGGCGGCAACACCGGCATTGGCCTAACTGCTAAACTGCCGCGCCTCATTCCTGCCCCAAGGCCGAGCATGTCTTCGTTGAATCAGGCGCTCAGCGTCGCCCTCGATAACCGTCAATCCCTGCTCGCGGAATTGCACGCCCAAGGCACCGACTGTTATCGCCTGTTCCACGGCAGCCAGGAAGGCGCGAGCGGGCTGACCGTCGACCGCTACGGCCCGCAACTGCTGGTGCAGAGTTTCCACAACAGCCTGGATATTGATTCGCTGCTGGCGCTGCATGCCGCCGTCAATGCGCGGCTGGGCCTGGAACTGATGCTGGTCTACAACGACCGCTCCCAAGGCAACTCCCGGGTTGACCGGACAGACCCGATCTACAAAGCCGACGATGATGCGCTGGCCGATCTGGTCGGCCATGAGTGGGGCCTCAATTACCGGGTGCGCGGTCGTCATGCCGGGCAGGATCCGCTGCTGTTTCTCGACCTGCGCAACGCGCGCGGGTGGGTCAAACAACATGCCGCCGACAAAAGCGTGCTCAACCTGTTTGCCTACACCTGCGGCGTTGGCTTGAGCGCGGCGGCGGGTGGCGCGCGCGAGGTGTGCAACCTGGATTTCGCCGAGGGCAACCTGGCCGTCGGGCGCGAGAACGGTCTGCTCAATCCGCAGCTGCCGACGATGCAGTTTGTACAGTCCGATTACTTCCCGGCCATTCGCCAACTGGCCGGGCTGCCCATCGCATCTCGTCGCGGCCACAAGCTGCCGAGTTACGTGCGCCTTGAGCAGCGCCAATATGACTTGGTCTTGCTGGATCCGCCGGCCTGGGCGAAGAGCGCGTTCGGCACCGTCGATCTGCTGCGTGATTATCAGAGCCTGCTCAAACCCGCGCTGCTGACCACCGCCGAAGACGGCGTGCTGATCTGCTGCAACAACCTGGCGAAAGTCAGCCTGGACGACTGGCGCGAGCAAGTGTTGCGTTGCGCGAGCAAGATCGGCCGGCCCGTGCGCGACTGCCAGGTGCTGACCCCGGGCGCCGACTTTCCGTCACAGGACCAACAGCCCCCGCTCAAGACATTGATCTTGCAGCTGTGATGCTCAAACGGGCCTAAGGAAATTTCCCACAAGGATTGAAGCGACTGGATTCGGAACCAGATTGGCGTGCCATACTCCAAGGACCTCCCATCGAGAGAGTCGGCGACCTACATGCCCAAAGGATTGAAACGCGCCATCGGCGCCCTGCTGGCCGTATTCGCCATTTACAGCGTGCTGGGGTTTCTGATCCTGCCAGGCGTGGCATTGCGAATCATCAATCAACAGCTGGCGAATTACGCCACGGTGCCGGCCCGGCTGGACCGCCTCGAACTCAATCCGTACAGCCTGGAAGTCACCCTCTGGGGCCTGAACATCGGGGCGCCGGGCAAGGAGCAGATCGGTTTCGCACGGCTTTACGCCAACCTGCAAATCGACAGCCTGTGGACCAAGGCCCTGCACCTCAAGGCCGTCGAACTCGAAAAACCCAAGACCGAACTGCTGTTCGCCAAAGACGGCACGCTCAATCTGGCCGGGCTGTTCAAGCTGCCCGCCAGCGAACCCGCAAAACCCGACGAACCCCCAAGCAAGCCGTTCCCGCTGCGCATTGGCGAGATCAAGCTGGCCGACGGTTACGTCCACTTCCAGGACATGCGCCCCGGCGAGCCCATCGAGTTTCTCTACGACGCGCTGAATTTCGAGCTGAAAAACCTCAGCACGCTGCCGGAAGACAACGCCGACATGACCCTGGTCGCCGCCGGACCTAACGGCGGTCAGATCGACTGGGTCGGGCGCATCAGCCTTGTGCCCATCTCGTCCGAAGGCACGCTCAAAGTCACCGACGGCAAGATGGAGGTCTGGTGGCCCTACGTGCGTGACGCGCTGCCGCTGGTCCTCAAAGACGGCGTGATGAATTTCAACACCCATTACAAACTCAGTCTGGCCAAGGAAACCGAGCTGCTGCTGGACAACACGTCCCTGAGCATCGCGCCCTTCGCCATCGATGCCCCGGACGGCAGACCGCTGGCGCGCCTGAAAAAACTGAGCGTGAGCGAGACGTCGATCGACCTGGCCAAGCAGTTGGTGACCGTCGGCAAGATTCGCAGCGAAGGCCTGGAAACCTGGGCGACGCGGGAGTCAGACGGCGAGCTGGACTGGCAAAAATTGTTCGCCGGCCAGCCGTCCAAAGCACAAGCCAAGAAGGTCGAGGCTGAAAAGCAGCAGCCCGCGACCGCCACTGAAACCACCACCAGCGCAAAACCAGCGGCGCCGAGCAAACCCTGGCGGGTGTTGTTGCGCGATACGCAGCTGCGCGATTACCAGATTCATCTCGCCGACAAAGTGCCGAAAGAGCCTGTGGCGATTGATGTTGGCCCGCTGAACCTGGACCTGACCGGCTTCGACAGCCTGAACAAGTCGCCCTTCAAGCTCAAGCTCGACACCGGCGTGGGCAAACAAGGCAAGCTGACCGCCGAGGGCGAAGTGAATCTGGCGCCGGTTCGCGCCAATCTCAATGTCACTACGCGCGACATCGACCTGCGGGTCGCTCAGTCCTACGTCACGCCGTTCATTCGTCTGGAAGTGCGCAGCGGCATGCTCAACACCGATCTGGCGGTGGACCTGAAAAGCACCGAGCCGTTGGCGCTGGGCATTACCGGCAAGGCGCAGGTTGACCAGTTGCACACACTCGACACCCTCAAGTCGCGGGACTTCGTGAAGTGGCAGCGGCTGAATGTCGACGGGCTGAATTTCCAGCTGGGCGACAGCCTGACCATCGCCTCGATCAATGTCGATCAGCCATATGCGCGCTTCGTGATCGCTGACGATCGCTCGACCAATATCGACGACCTGTTGATCCCACAGCCTGCGGATCAGGCACCTGCCGCGCCGAAAGCCAAGGCTGCCGCCAGCAGCGAAAAGCCGATGGGCATTCGCATTGGTGAGGTCAACATCACCAATGGCTCGGCCAACTTCGCCGACTTCAGCCTTACGCCGAACTTCGCTACGGCCGTTCAGCAACTCAACGGCAAGATCGGCACGCTGGATAACCGCCAGGACAAACCGGCGACGGTGAATATCAACGGCAAGGTGGATCGCTATGCGCCTGTGACCATCAAGGGCGCGCTGAACCCGTTCAACCCGATGGCGAGTCTGGACATTGCGACCAGCTTCAAACGCGTGGAACTGACCACGTTGACGCCCTACTCCGGCAAGTTCGCCGGTTATCGCATTCGCAAAGGGCGGTTGAATCTGGATCTGCATTACCTGATTACCAAAGGCCAGCTGAAGGCCGAGAACAAGGTGGTCGTCGAGCAGCTGCAATTGGGTGAGAAGGTCGACAGCCCGGACGCGGTGAACCTGCCGTTGAAACTGGCGATTGCCCTGCTCAAGGATACCGATGGCAAGATTTCCATCGAGTTGCCCGTCACGGGCGATCTCAACAATCCGCAGTTCAGCGTGATGCCGATTGTCTGGCAGACGCTGCGCAATCTGGTGGTGAAGGCTGCGGCGGCGCCGTTCAAATTCATCGGCGGATTGATCAGCGGCGGTGGCGGATCTGAGGACTTGGGCACGGTGGCCTTCGCGCCGGGGGCTGATGAGTTGAGCCCTGAGGCGATGGCTTCGCTGGACAAGCTGGCGGCAGGATTGAAAGCGCGTCCGGCGTTGCGCCTGGAGATTGAAGGCACCAGCGCTGAAGCGAGCGACGGGCCGCTGATCGCCCAGCAACGGCTGGAGCGCGAATACCAGAGCACGTACTACAAGATTCTCCAGCGCCGCGGCGACAAGGTGCCTGCGCAGCCGAGTGATTTGACGGTGCCTGCGGATGAAAAGGCGCCGATGCTTGACGGGATTTATCGCACGCGCCTGAAACAGCAACCGCCGGCGGAGTGGGTGAATCTGGGCAAGGAAGAGCGTCAGAACAAGCTGCGCGAGGCGGTGCTCAACTCCTGGAGTTCGAGCGCACTGCTGTTGCGTCAGCTCGGTCAGGCCCGGGCTGGAAGCATCAAGGACTACTTGGTGGACAAGGGCCAACTGGCAGACGAGCGGGTGTATTTCATCGACACCACCCTCGGCCAGCCGGAAAAAGACGGCCGTGTCATCAGCCCCCTGCACCTCGACAGCGAGTAATGATTTTGAAGAATGCGATAACGAGGATGGCGTTGGCTGTTGGTTTAACCGCGCTGATTGGCGTAGCTCAGGCGGGTACGCTGCGCTGTGGCAGCCAGTTGATCAGCGAGGGTGACCGTATGTTTGAAGTGCAGCAGAAATGCGGCCAACCGGTCAGCCAGGACATCATCGGCTACAAGGAAACCGTCAACCACTACCGCCAGGTGGATCAGGTGCAGGTCCAGGAATGGATCTACGGCCCAAGCAACGGCATGTATCAATATTTGCGGTTTGAAGGCGGGCGCTTGGTGAGGATTGATAGCAAACGCGGTAAATGATGGCGCCTGCCCTGACGCCTTCCCGGCTGAAGCCGGTCCCACTATTAGTGCGCGGTGCTTCAGTAGGATGTGTTTAGCCCCCCGCGGACTCAAGCCTGCCGCACTAGAGGGCGCGCCGCGTCGCTTTTAGTGGGACCGGCTTTAGCCGGGAAGAGGCCTGGGTGAACACCATAGATTCCGGTGTTGCACCCGACGCCTCCCCGGCTAAAGCCGGTCCCACTATTAGTGCGCGGTGCTTCAGTAGGATGTGTTTAGACCCCCGCGGACTCAAGCCTGCCGCACTAGGGGGCGCGCCGCGTCGCTTTTAGTGGGACCGGCTTTAGCCGGGAAGAGGCCTGGGTGAACACCATAGATTTCCGGTGTGGTGTAGTGGTCAACTAATTCCGGACACCTCGATAGGTGGTTTCGACGCCATCGTCCGTTCGTAAACGGTCGGTGGCAGGTACCCCAGTTTCGAGTGCAGCCGCTCGTTGTTGTAATACCCAACGATGTATTGAGTGATGTCGCGTATCGCTTCGCCATGGTTAGCGTAATTGCGCCGCCATACCCGCTCCATTTTCAGGCTCAGGAAGAAACGTTCCATCACCGCATTATCCCAGCAGTTACCTTTACGGCTCATGCTTTGCTGCATGGCGTGTCTGGCCAGCATCGATCTGTAGAGTGCACTCGCATATTGGCTGCCGCGATCGGAGTGGGCGATCAGGCCAGGCGGCGGTTGACGCTGCGCGACGGCCATCTGCATCGCGCTGCACACCAGCTCTGCAGGCATGTTGGGGGCCATCGCCCAGCCCACCACCTTGCGTGAGAACAAGTCCAGCACGACGGCCAGGTAGAGCCAGCCGCTGCGCGTGCGGATGTAGGTAATGTCGGCGACCCAAGCGGTATTCATAGCCTGCGGCTCAAACTGACGGTTCAACACATTCTCGGCGATTGGCAGGTCATGCTTGCTGTCGGTCGTATGCACAAACTTGGGTTTCCACGCCGAGCGCAAACCGTTGGCTCGCATCAAGCGGCGGACTTTATAGAGGCCTATTTTCATGCCCTTGGCCCGCAGAGCCCTGGTCAATGGGCGGCTGCCGGAGCAGCCGTCGCTCGCGGCAAACGCTGCCTTGAGCTGCACGACAACGGGGCAACTTAACCGAACAGGCGCTTCTGCACGCTTTCTGGCCTCGTAAAAACCTGATCGACTGACGTTCAGCAAACGACAGACATGCGCCACCGGATAAGCCTTCTGTTGCAGTTGCCGAACCAAGCGATACGTCACTTCAGTTCGCGGGCAAAGAAGGCGGTAGCCTTTTTTAAGATGTCGTTGTCCGTCTTGAGCTGCCGGTTTTCCTGCTCCAACTGCCGAATGCGCTGCTGCTCAGCCGTCAGCGGATTTCCAATCCCTGCCTGGCCCAACTGTTCAGCGTCGTATTGGCGGATCCACCGTCGTACGGCCGTCTCACCGAGATTCTGGTCCTGGCAAACCTGCGGAACGGTCAGGCCCTGATCCCTGACCATCTTCACGACTTCCAATTTGTAGCTGTCATCAAACCTGTTACGTTTTCTGGTCATGAAAAACTCCTCGATAAATGTATTTTCCACTTATCGAGGTGTCCGGGGAAATTAGACCACTGCATGGCACCCGACGCCTTCCCGGCTGAAGCCGGTCCCGCTATTAGTGCGCGGTGCTTCAGTAGGATGTGTTTAGACCCCCGCGGACTCAAGCCTGCCGCACTAGGGGGCGCGCCGCGTCGCTTTTAGTGGGACCGGCTTTAGCCGGGAAGAGGTCAGTTCAAACACCATCAGATTTGCGGTGTCACGCCCGACGCCTTCCCGGCTGAAGCCGGTCCCACTGGTGGTGCGCGGTGCTTCAGTAGGATGTGTTTAGACCCCCGCGGACTCAAGCCTGCCGCACTAGGGGGCGCGCCGCGTCGCTTTTAGTGGGACCGGCTTTAGCCGGGAAGAGGCCTGGGTGAACACCATAGATTCCGGTGTGGCACCCGACGCCTTCCCGGCTAAAGCCGGTCCCACAAAAAGCACGCGGCCCTCTGCCATCAACGCTCGTGCAACGCCTCGGCGCGGGCTTTCAGCACGGGTTTGAGCATGTAGCTCAGGATGGTTTTCTTGCCGGTGATAATGTCCACCGAGGCGACCATGCCGGGGATGATCAGCAGCGGGTGCTCATCGGTGCCGAGGTGGCTGCGGTCGGTGCGCAGTTTGATCACGTAGAAGGTGTTCTTCTTCTCTTCGTCCTGAATGGTGTCAGCGCCGATCTGTTCCAGCTTGCCTTTCAGCCCGCCGTAGATCGTGTAGTCGTAGGCCGTGAATTTGATCATTGCTTCCTGCCCCGGGTGCAGGAAGGCGATGTCTTGCGGACGAATGCGCGCTTCTACCAACAGCGTGTCATCCAGCGGCACGACTTCGGCAATGTCGCTGCCCGGCTGAATCACGCCGCCGACGGTGTTGACGAGCATCTGCTTGACCACGCCGCGCACCGGCGACGTCACCATCGTACGGTTGACGCGGTCTTCAAGGCCCTTGGCCGTCGACTGCGCCTTCGAAAGGTTGGTGCGCGCCTCATTCAACTGCGTCAGCGCGTCGCTGCGGAATTTGCCACGGGTTTCGTCAATCTTGCGCTGCACTTCGGCTATCGCCGCTTGTGCGCGAGGGATCGCCAGCGTGGTGCCGTCCAGCTGACCACGGGTTTCAACCTCGGAGCGTTTCAGCCGCAGGATGTCCACCGGCGACACCGCGCCCTGGGACACCAACGGCTCGGACATGCCGATCTCCTGGCGCAACAGGCCCAGGCTGCTGCGGTATTGCTCCTGCTTGGAGGCAAACTCACGCAATTCCTGCTGACGTTGAATCAATTGCTGCTGCAAACCACCGATCTCATCGACCAGTTGCTGACGACGGCTCTTGTACAGCGACTCTTCGTTGGACGCCTGATTCGGCACCAACTTGCGCGCCTCGGCGCTGATGTTCAGTGGACGGTCATCGACCTCGGCGCTCAGGCGCTCAACGCGCAACTGCATGGCCAGACGATCAGCCTCGGTTTCGCCAACGTTGGACGCAAAGCGCGTGTCGTCGAGGCGAATCAGCGGGGCGCCGGCGTCGACGATCTGGCCGTCGTGGGCGTAGATCTGCGCGACGATGCCGCCTTCCAGGTTCTGAATTTTCTGGATCTTGGTCGACGGAATGGCCTTGCCCTCGCCCTTCGTCACTTCATCGATCACGGCGTAATTGGCCCAGACCAGCAAGAAGACGAAGAACAGGATCACGGCCCAGATGGTCAGCCGCACGATGCGCGGGGCGTCGTCCACCAGTGCCTTTTTGACTTCCGGCAGTGCCTGGCCTTCCAGCGAAGGCGAGCCCTTGAAGTAGCCGAAGATGCCGCCACCGGAGTTTTGACCTGACTTAAGCAACACTGATCTGCCCCTTCTTCAACGCTTCCATAACGGCGGCTTTCGGGCCGTCGGCCACGATCTGGCCGCGGTCGATGACCACCAGGCGATCAACCAGGCTGAGCAACGAAGCGCGGTGTGTCACAAGAATCACGGTCTTTTTCTCGATAACGCCATACAGGCGCTGCTTCAAACGTTCTTCGCCGGTGTTGTCCATGGCGCTGGTGGGTTCGTCGAGCAAGAGGATCGGCGGATCGAGTAACAAGGCCCGCGCCAGGGCGACGTTCTGTCGCTGACCACCGGACAGGTTCTGCCCGCGCTCGCCCACCTGCAGCTCGTAGCCCTGGGGATGCAGGCTGGCGAACTCATGCACGCCGGCCAGTTCAGCGGCCTGCAGCACCATCTCGTCGTCCACGTAACGCGCGCCGGAAATCAGGTTGTCGCGCAGCGTGCCCGACAGCAGTTGAATGTCCTGAGCGACATAGCCGATGTTGTGGCGCACTTCACTGACGTCGATCTGGCGAATGTCGACGCCATCGACCAGCAGCGAGCCTTCATCCGGCTGATAAAGCCCGACCAGCAACTTGGCCAGGGAGCTTTTCCCCGAACCGCTACGGCCGATGATGCCGACCTTCTCGCCCGGACGGATCACCAGATTGATGTTGCGCAGCGCCAGGTTTTGCTGGTTCGGGTACGTGAACTCAAGGTTGCGGAATTCCATGGCGCCTTGCAGGACCTGACGGCTGAGCGGACGCTCGTCGAAGTTGCGTTCCTGCGGCAGCTCCATCATCTGATCGACCGAGACCATGGTCACTTTCGCTTGCTGATAACGCGTCAGCAGGCCGGACAGTTGCGCCAATGGGCCAAGGGCGCGACCGCTGAGCATGTAGCACGCCACCAGGCCGCCCATGCTGAGAACACCGTCCATGATCATGTAGACGCCGAAACAGATCATCGCCACGCCGGCCAGTTGCTGGATCAGCAGGGTGATGTTCATGGCCAGACCGGAAAGCACTTTGACGCGCAATTCCAGACGGCTGAGCGTGCCGATGGTGTGTTCCCACTGATACTGACGCTCGCTTTCGGCGTTGTTGACCTTCACCGCGTCGAGGCCGGCGAGGGTTTCGATCAGGCTCGATTGACGCTCGGCCCCCAACGCCATGGTGCGCTCGAGGGTGGAGGTCAGCGGCTTTTGCAGGAAGTGGCCGATGCCCAGCGCCAGCGGAAAGGCGATGATCGGAATCCACACCAGATGCCCGCCCAGCAGCGCGATCACCAACAGGATGATCAGCGTGAACGGCAGGTCGATGAGGCTGGTCAGGGTCAGCGACGTGAGGAAGTCACGCATGCCCTGGAACTCATGGATGTTCTGGGCGTAACTGCCGACCCGCGCCGGGCGAAACTTCATCGCCATGCCGACGATTCGTTCAAACAGCGTGGCGGAGATGATCAGGTCGGTTTTCTTGCCGGCCAGGTCCAGGCACAGACTGCGCAGGCCCTTGAGCAAAAGGTCAAACAGGAACGCGCCACAGATACCGGTCGCCAGCACCCACAAGGTTGCGGTGGCCTGGTTGGGCACGACACGGTCGTAGACGTTCATCACGAAAAGAGGGGTAGCCAACGCAATCAGGTTGATCACGAAGCTGGCAGCGATCGCGTCGACGTAAAGCCAGCGAGACAGCTTGAGGGTGTCCTTGAACCAGGAACGAGCGCGCGGGATGAGCGAGCCTTGGGTCACGTCAAATTTATGCTGCGGTTGTGCGAAAAACACCCGACCACTGTAGTCCTGCGCCAGGGTTTCGGTCTCGATCAGCACTTCGCCGCCGTTGCTTTCGCTGATCAGCAGGCGGGCCGATTCGCCCTCCCAACCGACCAAAACGGCAGAGCGCCCGTCTTTCAGCAACAGCAAGGCGGGCAAGGCAATCTCGGGAATCTGAGTGAGTTTGCGTTGCAGCAAACGCCCCTGCAAACCCGCCCGGGCTGCGGCGCGAGGCAGCAAATCCGGGCTCAGGCGCTGGTCGGGCAATGGCAGACCGGTGGTCAGCATGGCCCGGCTCGCCGGCTTGTGATGCAGGGCACAGAGTGTCAACAGCCCGTCGAGGAGCGGATCGTCGTGCTGGCTGCGTGGATCATGACCTAATTGAGCCGAAGGTAATTCCAAGTCCACGCTGACACTCTCTTTCTTAACGGTTAAAAGAAGCTGACTCCGTCAAGAATCAGTTCATGCCCGGCAGCTGAACTGTCGGTTTCACATCGTTCTGCACAACCGATGCCATCGGCGCCACAACGCCCTGGCTTTTCAGCAGAGTGCCCATGTCCGCCTTGATGCGGTATTGGGTGTACGTCTGCAGGTTCTTCAGCTGCACCAGACGCTGTTGCGCGGTGAACAACTCGTTCTCGCTGTCGAGAAGGTCGAGCAGGGTACGCTCTCCCAGACTGAATTGCTGCTGGTACGAGGTACGCACGCTGTTGGCACGCTCGACGTATTGCTGAGCGATCGGCACCTGGGCGTTGGCGTTGTTGTAGGCGTTCCAGGCCAGGCCCAGTTCTTCGTTCAACTGACGCAGCGCGTTGTTGCGGATATCCAGTGCCTGGCTCGACAGGTACGACTTGGATTGCAGGTCAGCCTTGTTGCTGCCACCGGCGTACAGGTTGAAACGCATGCGCACCATGGCTTCCCAGCCATTGTTGTGGCCTTCGTCGCCGCCAATGTTGTTATCGGCATTACGGCCCAGTTCTGCATCGAAACGCGGGTAGTAATTGGACTGCGCCGAGGTGTACTGCTTTTCAGCAGCCACGATGTCGGCTTCGGCCGAGCGCAGCACCGGGCTGTTTTCCAGCATCTGGCGGCGGGCTTCGTTCAGATCGGCAGGCATCATCGCGAACGGCGACGGTGCTTCAAGTTGATCAGCTTCCAGACCAACGGCGCTCAAGTAATTGGTTTGTGCGTCGGCCAGGTTGGTTTGTTCGGTGATCAGGTTGTTACGGGCCTGTGCCAGACGGGCATCGGCCTGGTCCATATCGGCCATACGACCCACACCGCGAGAAGTGCGCAGTTTGATTTGGTCGTAAATACGTTCGTGACTCTTCAGGTTTTCTTCGGCCAGCCGAACCATTTCACGTTGAGTAAGAACATCCAGATAGACCTGTGCAACAGTCAAACCCGTACGTTCAGTTGTATTTAACAGGGAGTATGCCCGGGAATTGGCGGTGGCTTGTTGACGCGCAACTTCGTTACTTGTTGCAAAGCCATCAAACAGCATTTGCTGAAGACGGATTGCTGACTCGCCACGGTCCAGGGTCTGGTAATCGTGACGACCGGTAGAGGCACGGGTGCTTGGCGTATCGGAACCGGCCCGGCCGTAGCCCGCCGTGACGTCGACACGCGGCAGGTAGCCGCCTCGTGCAGCGCGGAGCGCATAGTCCTGGGCGATGCGGGCATTAATGCCCGCCTGCACCTCGGGATGCTCGTCCATGGCTTTCTGCATGGCGGACTGTAGCGTCTGGGCCTGGACGAAGCCGGCACAAAGGATAAGGGGTACAGCAGTGAAGAGGTGCTTACGCATTTTGGTGATTCCCGAGAACATACTTGTTCAAAATGCAGCAATACACACTGCCGCATCGTAAAAATGGCCATTGAAAGTGAGCGTTTCGAGCGTGTTCTGAAGGGCGCTTGCGATCACACTGCAGAAATCCGCGATCTCATCAAATATCAATGTGACATTACGGAAGCGATTGTTTAGGATGTCGCGGAATAGGTCAATACTTTGGCAGAAAGTTAATTCCTGTGCCGACCTGCTGTTAATAAATTGACGCCAGATTACGTGCAACTTAATTAGTTCCCTAAGTTGTTATCTGGCATCGAAACAAATGCGAATCTTTACGTATTCCAGTATGAAGCGGCGTTAGTTAAGGCCGGTCGGCATGATGGATACCAACTGAACGGTTATTTCGGAGAGTCACCCCCATGAGCAGTGTTGTTGCCATCGTCAAAAGCATTGTTGGCCAAGTAGTCGCAGTTTCCCCGGAAGGGATTCGTCGTGTGCTCATCGAGGGTGACCGGTTGTTCACCGGCGAGCAGGTTCTGACAGGCCCGGGAGGCGCAGTCACGCTGCAGCTTGCTGACGGCCGTCAACTTGACATCGGCCGTGACAGCCAGTGGAGCGCAGACGCACCGGCTTCCACTACCAACCTTGCCGAAGCCACCGCCCAAGCAGCACCGTCAGTGGCTGAACTGCAGCAGGCCATCGCGGCCGGCGCCGACCCGACCAAAGACCTCGAAGCCACTGCAGCCGGTCCGCAAGCAGCCCCAGGTGATGGCGGCAACGCAGGCGGCGGCCACAGCGTGGTGATGCTCACCGAGACGGCGGGCGAAGTGAATCCGACCATCGGCTTCCCGACCAACGGCCTGGGGACAACAACCGCGCCGCCTCCTACGCTGAGCAACGGCCTGGCCATCGACAATGGCAACGGCAACACCGTCGCGCCGCAGCCGACTGGCACGCTGAGCCTTACCGCCACCCAGACGCTGACCGAAGCCGGCGGCGCGCTGGTGTACACGGCGAACGTGACACAGGCCCCGACGTCGGACCTGACGATCACCCTGTCCAACGGGTCGACCATTGTCATTCGTGGCGGCGACACCTCGGGCTCAACCACTGTTCAAGTGGCTGACACCAACACCCCGTACATCGACCCTTCAGTCATCAGCACTACCATTACCGGCACAACGGGCGGTGGCGGCCTGGTCGTGACCACCGATACGACCCCTGCGGTGACTAACATCACCGACACCATCGACACCACCACGGTCAGCCTCAGCGCTGCGCCGACGTCTGTCGAAGGCACTTCGATCACCTACACGGCAACCTTGACTAACCCGGCCCAGACGCCGGTCAACGTCACCCTGTCCGACGGCTCGACCATCACCATCCGTGCGGGGGAATCCACCGGCACGGTAGTCGTCGCGGCGCCAGCCAATGACGTCTACAACACCGACACCGTGATCAGCACCACCATCACCGGCGCAACCGGCGGCAACTTTGAAAATCTGGTGCCAAACACGGCGCCGGCTGTTGTGCAGATCGTCGACACCATCGACACCACCGTTGCCAGCATCACCGGCACCCAGTCAGTGGTTGAAGGCCAGGCCGCCACGTACACCATTACGCTGAGCAACCCGGCGCAGACCGAAGTCACGATCAACCTGACCTACAGCGGCACCGCTACCGACGGCACCGACTACACGCAAGTGGTCAGCGTGAAGATTCCTGCCAACAGCAGCAGCGTCACCTTCGACCTGAACACCCTTAATGACACGATCCCGGAAGGCGTTGAAAACGTCACCGTCGCGATCGGCGCCATCACCGGCGGCAACTTCGAGAACATCGTTGCCAGTGCGACCAATGGCAGCGTCACCACCACCATCACTGACAACGACGCTCTGCCGGTTGTCGACCCGAATGGCGGCGGTAACGGCACCAACAGCGAAACCACTTTCACCGAAGGCCAGGCCGGCGTTTCGATCGCCGACCAGTTGACCGTCACCGACGCCGACAGCCCGAACCTGCAAGGCGCGAAAGTCACCCTGACCAACGCTCAGGACGCCGACACCCTGGTGGTGGGCACCCCGAACGCGAACATCGCGGTCACTACGGCCACCGTCAACGGCCAGATCGTACTGACCCTGACCGGCGCCGCCACCGCTGCCGAATACGAAGCCGTGATCAAGTCGATCACTTTTCAAAACAGCAGCCAGGACCCGAGCGTTGCTGATCGCACCATTACTGTGACCGTGAACGACGGCCAGAATGATTCCGTGCCGGCCACCAGCATCGTGCACGTCGTCGCCGTCAATGACGCCCCGACCGTCACGTTCACCAGCACCGATTACGTCGAAAACGGCGCGCCTCAGGCACTGGTCAACAACCTGCAGATCGGCGACGTCGACGGCGGCCAGTTGAGCGGCGCGAAGATCACCGTGACCGGCGTTCAGGCCGAAGACCTGATCGCTTCGCCGTCCTTCCAGGGTGGCAACACCGGCACCACGGGCTCGGGCATCAGCTACACGCTGGGCAACGACGCCAACGGTAACGTCGTCATTCAGTTGAGCGGCAATGCGTCGATCGCCGACTACACCACGCTGATCAACTCGATCACCTACGCCAACAGCAGTGACGCCCCGATCACCACCCCGCGGGGCGTGACGATCGAAGTGACTGACGTGGACACCCACGGCACCAACAATCTGACGGGCAGCGCCACCGGCGAAGTCGACATCACCCCGGTCAACGACGCACCGACCGTCGTCGACGCATCGGGCAAAGGCGACGAAGACACCACCA
The DNA here is from genome assembly GCF_026153515.1 of Pseudomonas sp. KU26590. Classification (NCBI taxonomy): domain Bacteria; kingdom Pseudomonadati; phylum Pseudomonadota; class Gammaproteobacteria; order Pseudomonadales; family Pseudomonadaceae; genus Pseudomonas; species Pseudomonas sp. KU26590. The sequence goes on along the minus strand of NZ_CP110644.1, from coordinate 1,153,797 downwards.
TCGCGGTCAAGCTGACCGGCACTGACGTCGACGGCACCATCGACCACTTCAACCTGGTCACCCTGGCGGCCAACGGCACGTTCTACGCCGATGCTGCCGGTACCCAGGCGCTGACCAACCTCAGCAACATCGCCGCCACCGCCAACGGCGCGACGATCTACTTCAAGCCGAACGCCAACTGGGCCGGTGACACCAGCTTCACCTACACCGCGGTCGACAATCAGGGCCAGCCAGCCGGCGCACCCGCGAACGGCATCATCAACGTCACGCCAGTGGCCGATGCGCCGATCGTCACCGTGGCTGACGCCCAAGGTAATGAAGATTCGGCGATCAAGCTGACCCTGAGCACCGCGCTGGTCGACACCGACGGCTCCGAATCCCTGGGCCCGCTGGTTGTGTCCGGCATTCCGGTCGGCGCCGTGCTGACGGACGGCACCCACAGCTACACCTCGATTCCGACAGGCGACGGCGCTGTTTACATCGACGGTTGGGATTTGAACAACCTGACGATCACCCCGCCGAAAGACTTCAACGGCCCGATCAACCTGCAAGTGAGCTCGACGTCGACCGAAGGCGCCAATAAAGATTCGGCCACCACGACGCAGTCTCTGATCGTCAACGTGACGCCAGTGAACGACGGTCCGGCGGTCAACTTTGACAGCGTGACCTACACCGAAAACGGTGCACCGATCGCACTGGTCAACAACTTCAGCATCACCGACATCGACAGCACGCAACTGAGCAGCGCGAAGATCACGCTGACCGGTATTCAGGCTGAAGACCTCGTTGTGTCCCAGTACTACAAAGGTGGCACCACCGGCGTCACTGACCTGGGCATCACCTACACCCTGAGCAACGACGCCAACGGCAACATCGTGATCGACCTGACGGGCAATGCCTCGGTCGCCAACTATGAAACCCTGATCAAGTCGCTCACCTACGCCGACAACAGCGAAAACCCGAGCACCGTTCCGCGCGGCGTAACCATCTCTGTCACCGACCTGGACGCCAACGGCACCACTAACCTGACCGCCGTGCACGACGGCCAGATCAACGTGATCGCCGTTAACGACGCGCCGACCGTCAACGCAGCACTGGGCCAGGGCGACGAAGACACCGCCATCGCGGTCAAGCTGACCGGCGCTGATGTCGACGGCACCATTGACCACTTCAACCTGGCCACCATGGCCGAGCACGGCACGTTCTACGCCGACGCCGCAGGGACCCAGGCGCTGACCAACCTCAGCAACATCGCCGCCAGCAACAACAGCGCGACGATCTACTTCAAGCCGGACGCCAACTGGGCCGGTGACACCAGCTTCACCTACACCGCGGTCGACAATCAGAACCTGCAAACGGGCGCGCCAGCCAACGGCATCATCAACGTCACGCCGGTGGCCGATGCACCGATCGTGACCGTTGCCGACGCCCAAGGTAATGAAGATTCTGCGATCAAGCTGAACGTGAGCACCGCGCTGGTCGACACCGATGGCTCGGAATCTCTGGGCCCGTTCGTGGTGTCCGGCATTCCTGTGGGCGCCGTGTTGACTGACGGCACCCACAGCTACACCTCGATTCCGACCGGCGACGGCGCGGTCTACATCAACGGTTGGGATTTGACCAACCTGACAATCACGCCGCCGAAAGACTTCAACGGCCCGATCACCTTGCAGGTGAGCTCGACCTCGACCGAAAGCGCCAACAAGGACTCGGCCACCACGATTCAGTCTCTGACTGTCAACGTCGGGCCGGTCAACGACGCGCCAACCGTCACCTTCACCAACCCTGACTACGTCGAAAACGGCGCACCTCAGGCATTGGTCAGCAACCTGCAGATCGGCGACGTCGACAGCAGCCAACTGAGCAGCGCAAAAATCACGCTGACTGGCATTCAGGCTGAAGACCTGATCGTTTCCCAGTACTACACCGGTGCAAACAGTGGCACCACTACGCTGGGAATCAGCTACAACCTCAGCAACGATGCCGATGGCAACATCATCATCGACCTGACCGGCAAGGCGTCGATCGCTGACTACACGACGTTGATCAACTCGATCACCTACGCCAACAGCAGTGACGCCCCGATCACCACCCCACGCGGCGTGACCATCGAAGTGACCGACGTTGATGCCAATGGCACCAACAACCTGTCGGGCAGCGCCACCGGCGAAATCGACGTGACGGCGGTCAACGATGCACCGACCGTGAACACAGCTTCCAGCGTAGGCAACGAAGACACCACCATCGCTGTCAAGCTGACCGGCTCTGACGTCGACGGCACGATTGGCCACTTCAACCTGGTCAACACGCCAGCCAACGGCACGTTCTACTCCGACGCTGCCGGCACTCAGCCGCTGACCAACTTGACTAACATCGCCGCCAGCAACAACGGCGCGACGATCTACTTCAAGCCGGACGCAAACTGGGCAGGCGACACCAACTTCACTTACACCGCTGTCGACAACCAGAACCTGCCAGCCGGCAACACAGCAACTGGCACGATCAACGTCACGCCTGTGGCTGATGCCCCGATCGTCACCGTCACCAACGCCCAGGGCGCTGAAGACTCGGCGATCAAGATCAATGTCGGCACGGCTCTCGTTGACACCGACGGTTCGGAAAGCCTCAGCGGCCTGACCGTTGGCGGCATCCCGGTCGGCGGCGTGCTGACTGACGGCACCCACAGCTACACCTCGATCCCGACCGGCGACGGTAAAGTCATCATCGACGGCTGGGATTTGACCAAGCTGACCCTGACGCCACCGGCTGACTTCAACGGCCCGATCACCCTGCAGGTGAGCTCGACCTCGACTGAAATCACCGGCCAGAAAGCGACAAACACCGAGTCGCTGACCGTTAACGTCACGCCGGTCAACGACGCGCCAGTGGTCAACTTCGAAGGCACCACCTACACCGAAAACGGTGCACCGGTTGCGATCGTCAACAACTTCGCCATCACCGACGTCGACAGCACTCAGCTGAGCAGCGCGAAGATCACGCTGACCGGCATTCAGGCTGAAGACCTGATCGTCACCCAGTACTACAAGGGCGGCACCAGCGGTGATACCGGTCTGGGCATCAAGTACACGCTGAGCAACGACGCCAACGGCAACATCTTTATCGACCTGACTGGCAAGGCTTCGGTTGCCAACTACGAAACCTTGATCAAGTCGATCACCTACGCCGACAACAGCGAGAACCCAAGCACCGCGCCGCGCGGTGTGACCATCGCTGTCACCGATGTGGACGCCAACGGCACCAATAACCAGACCGTCGTTCACAACAGCCTGATCAATGTCGTGGCCGTCAACGATGCGCCGGTTGTGAACGCCGCTTCGGGTGCAGGCAACGAAGACACCACCATCGCCGTCAAGCTTTCCGGCTCCGATGTCGATGGCACCATTGGCCACTTCAACCTGGTCACTGCGCCTGCACACGGCACCTTCTACTCGGACGCCGCCGGCACCCAGCCGCTGACCAACTTGAACAACATCGCCGCCACGGACAACGGCGCGACGATCTACTTCAAGCCGGACGCCAACTGGGCGGGCGACACCAACTTCACCTACACCGCTGTCGACAACCAGAGCCTGCCAGCCGGCAACACAGCAACTGGCACGATCAATGTCACGCCGGTGGCTGATGCCCCGATTGTTACTGTCACCAACGCCCAAGGCGATGAAGACACCGCCATCAAGCTGGACCTGAGCGCGGCACTGGTCGACACCGACGGTTCTGAGTCCCTCGGACCGGTCATTGTGGGCGGCATTCCAGTGGGCGCGGTGCTGAGCGATGGCAACGGCCACAGCTACACCTCCATCCCTGTTTCTGAAGGCGGCGATGGCGAGGCTTACCTCACTGGCTGGAACCTGAGCACCCTGACCATCACGCCGCCGAAAGACTTCAACGGCTCGATCAACCTGCAAGTGAGTTCGACATCGACCGAAGGCGCCAACAAGGATTCGGCCACCACGACGCAGTCGCTGACCGTGAACGTCGCGTCAGTGAACGATGCGCCGCTCGTTAACACGGCCACAGGCAATGGCAACGAAGACACGCTCGTCGCGGTCAAGCTGACCGGCTCCGACGTCGACGGCACCATTGGCCACTTCACCCTGGTCAACACGCCTGCCAACGGCACGTTCTACTCGGACGCCGCCGGCACCCAGCCGCTGACCGGCACTACCAGCATCACCGCCACCGACAACGGTGCGACGATCTACTTCAAGCCTGACGCCAACTGGAATGGCAGCACGCCGTTCACCTACACCGCTGTCGATAATCAGGGCACGGCTTCGACCACCCCGGCAACCGGCACCATCACCGTTACGCCTGTCAACGACGCGCCTGTCGTCAACTTCGGCAGCATCACGTACACCGAAAACGGTGCACCGATTGCGATCGTCAAAGACTTCAGCATCGCTGATGTCGACAGCACTGAGCTGAGCAGCGCGAAGATCACGCTGACCGGCATCAAAGGCGAAGACCTGATCGTTTCCCAGTACTACAAAGGCGGCACCGACGGCACCACCGGTACTACCGATCTGGGTATCAGCTACAAGCTGAGCAACGACGCCAACGGCAACATCGTTATCGACCTGACCGGCAAGGCTTCGGTTGCCAACTACGAAACCCTGATCAAGTCGATCACCTACGCCGACAACAGCAACAATCCGAGCACTGCGCCGCGTGGTGTGATGATCGCTGTGACCGACGTGGATGCCAACGGCACCAACAACCAGACCGTCGTACACGACAGCAAGATCAGCGTGATTTCCGTCAATGATGCGCCGGTGACCAAGCCAGCGTCGGCCACGGGCGACGAAGACAACACCCTCGCGGTCAAGCTGACAGGCACCGACGTCGACGGCACCATTGACCACTTCAACCTGGTCAACCTTGGGCAGCACGGCACGTTCTACGCCGACGCCGCAGGCACTCAGGCACTGGACGGCACCAGTGTCATCAAGGCGACCGGCAACAGCGCAACCGTCTTCTTCAAGCCGGACGGCGACTGGAGCGGCAGCACCCAATTCACCTACACCGCCGTCGACAATCAGGGGCAGGCAGACACCACACCGGCGACCGGCACCATCAAGGTCAACCCGGTCACTGACACCCCTGCCCTGTCCCTCGTGGACGACCAGACCGTGGCTTCGCTGAACGTGAACGGCGCGACCACGACCGTGATCGGCAACATCGGCAGCGGCGCGTGGCACACCGACAACAGCGGCGGCACCGTTGAAATCCGCACCCCGGGCACCTACGGCGTTGCCGGCAACAGCAACAACAGCCAAGTGCTGGAGCTGGAGCGCAACAGCGGCGACCCGAGCAACCTGTACACCAACATCGACGCAAAAGCCGGCGCGACCTACACCGTTTCGCTCGATTACTCGGTCCGTGCAGGCGCGGTCGACAACTCGCTGATCAACGTCTTCTGGGGCGGCAAGCTGGTCGGCACGCTGACCAATACTGTAGTGGGTCTGAAGACCTACACCTTCGACGTGCCGGTCACCACAGACGGCAGCGCGAAGCTGGAATTCAAGGCCGGCGACGCGAACTCCTTCGGCGGCGTGGTCAACAACATCAGCGTCACCGAGCACCTGAACAGCGGCCTGGAAGACAACGCGATTCTGCTGTCGACCATCAAGGCAGCGACCACTGACGTCGACGGTTCCGAAACCCTGACCGTCAGCATGAAGGGCATCCCGGTTGGCGCTTCCCTGAGCGACGGCACGCACACCTTCAACGCCACGGCCGGCGCTACCGCCACCGACGTGACGGATTGGGACCTGAGCAAACTCAAGCTCACCCCGCCTGCCAACTTCAGCGGCGACATTGCCCTGACCGTCACCGCTACCGCCCAAGACGGCGCCGCGGCTCCGGTCAGCAAAGACCTGACGTTCAACGTCCATGTGGCCGCGGTTGCAGACGCCCCGACCGTGATCGCGCCTGCGGTTACCGGCCCGGAAGACACGGCCATCCACCTGAACATTGGCACCACCCTGGTCGATAACGACGGTTCCGAGAGCCTGAGCCATCTGACCGTTTCCGGCGTTCCAGTCGGTGCTGTCGTCACTGATGGCACTCACAGCTACACGTCAACTGCCGGCGGCAACGGCACTGCAGCGCTCGACGGCTGGGACCTGACCAAGGTGACCATCACGCCACCGGAAAACTTCAACGGCCAGATCGACCTGATTGTCAACGCGACGTCCACCGAACTGAACGGCCCGTCGGCAACGACCCAACAGCCGCTGACCGTCAATGTCACGCCAGTGAACGACGCACCGGTCGTTAATTTCGACAGCATCACCTACACCGAAAACGGCGCGCCGATCGCGATCGTCAAAGACTTCAGCATCACTGACGTCGACAGCACCCAGCTGAGCAGCGCGAAGATCACGCTGACCGGCATTCAGGCTGAAGACCTGATCGTGTCCCAGTACTACAAGGGCACCAACAGCGCCACGACCGATCTGGGTATCACTTACACGCTGAGCAACGACGCCAAAGGCAACATCGTCATCGACTTGACCGGCAAGGCTTCGGTTGCCAACTACGAAACCTTGATCAAGTCGATCACCTACGCCGACAACAGCGATAACCCGAGCACTGCACAGCGCGGTGTGACCATCGCTGTCACCGACGCTGATGCCAACGGCAGCAATAACCAGACTGTCGTACACAACAGCCAGATCAACGTGATCGCCGTCAACGACGCGCCGGTGACCAAGTCAGCTTCGGCAACGGGCAACGAAGACACCACTATCGCGGTCAAGCTGACCGGCACCGACGTCGATGGCACCATTGACCACTTCAACCTGGTGGACATGGCCGCACACGGCACCTTCTACGCGGATGCAGCCGGTAAAGTGGCGCTGACCAGCCTGAGTAACATCGCGGCAGTCGGCAACGCTGCAACGGTGTACTTCAAGCCAGCCGCCGATTGGGCGGGCAGCACCTCGTTCACCTACAAGGCCGTCGACGATCAGGGTCTGACGAGTTCGGTCAAAGCCACCGGCGCCATCAGCGTGGCACCTGTCGCCGACCAACCGCTGGTGACACTGGGTACCGGCGTCGTTCAGTCGACCGGTCTGGTCAAGGACGTCTACGTCGGGACGCTGACCAATATGGGCACCAACGGTCAGGGCGCCAACGAAGCGACCATCAAGGCCGGCTTCAACACCACCGTCGCGTCGACCTCTCACACCGTCGCCGCCGCAGCGCAGGACGCTTCCGTCGCGGTCGGTACCGGCACCAAGTTGTCCGGTCTGGTCTACATGGAAGCCGGCCACACCTACACCTTCTCCGGTACCGCGGACGACAGTCTGCTGATTACCGTCGCTGGCCAGACCGCCGCCAACGCTACATGGGGCGCGGGTGGCAAGATCCAGAGCGCGGGCTTCACGCCGACAGAGTCCGGCTACTACACCCTGGACATCTACCACTACAACCAGGCAGGTCCGGGCAACTACAGCATCAACCTGGTCGACAAGAACATCAGCACCGGCGCCACTCAGACCGTGGCCCTGAACAGCACCAACGTGCTGCTGTTCGCAACGGTCGATGACCTCAAGGCTTCCGGCCTGAACGTCTCGCCGCTGCACGAAGGCACGGTTGGCAGCGGTGAGGGTTATTACACCGGTTACGAGCTGAACCACGGCACCGAAGGCACCGCGATCAAGCTGAGCCCGGTCAAAGCGGTGTTCGGTGACAGCCTTGACGGTTCGGAGACTCACGTCACGACCCTGAGTGGCGGCGCACCGGCCGGCTCGATCCTGACCGACGCCGCAGGCCACACGGCCACCGTGACGACTCACGTCGAAAACGGCAAAACCGTGATGGACACGATCGATGTCAGCCAGTTCGACCTGTCGACGCTGAGCATCACCACGCCTGACTACTTCAGCGGCAAGTTCACGCTGAACGTCACAGCGACGGCGACCGAAGCAAACGTTCCAGGCGTACCAAGCGCCGTGGCCAGCGCCAGCGACAGCAAGGCGATCACGGTCACCGTTGAGTCTCAGACCTACAACTCGAGTGAAGGCCTGGCCGGCACCGACCCGACGCCGATCACTGGCACCACCGGTGGCGACATCATCGTCGGCGACGTCAGCGGCACGACCATCGTGCAGGGCAAGAGCTATAACATCGCCTTCATCGTCGACAGCTCGGGCAGCATGGGCAAATCCCTCGACACGGCGAAGACGCAGCTGCAGTCGGTCTTCGAGAAACTGGCGAACGGTGCTCAGACGGCCAACGCCGGCAAGATCAACGTGCTGCTGGTGGATTTCGACACCAACGTACGCTCTACCGTTTCCGTGGATATGTCTGACAAGGCCGCAGCCCTGAAAACCCTGGCCGCTGCACTGGCGACCATGACGTCGGGCGGTACAACCAACTACGAAGACGCCTTCAAGACCACGGCGAACTGGTTTGCCGGCTTGAACAGCACCAACCCTACAGGCGAGAACCGCACTTACTTCATCACCGACGGCGAGCCTAACGTTTACCAGAACACCAGTACCGTGCTCGGCACTGTCAGTGGTACGACCATCACGCTGGCGACGGCCCTCGAAAGCTGGCATCTGGGCAGCACCTACACGGTGAACGGCAAAGTCGCCATCGACACCGTGGGCCATGTGTACAGCTACGCCAGCAACAGCAACGGCGCGCTGGTCGGCACGCTTGCCAGCCACGCCGACGGCAAGGGCGGTTATGAATACAGCCTGAATTCACCTGAAACCAACGGCAGCAGCGTTGTGCTGGCGGAAGCGGACACCGGCTACGCCCTGTTGCTGAAGCAGTCGCCAACCATCGAAGCGATCGGCCTGAACTCGGCCGTCAAGGCGAGCACGCTTGATCACTACGACAGCGACGGTCATGCACTGAGTAATGTCAACGCGGATGATCTGGCGAAAGCGGTACTGGGCGACCAGAAAGATATCGCTCCGGGCAGCGACACCCTCAACGGTGGCGACGGCAATGACATCCTGTTCGGTGATCTGATCACCTACAACACCCAGGGCGGCATCACGGCGCTCAAGGCGTTCGCGGCAGACACCCTGCACGTGAACGTGTCGACCATCGATGACAAGACGCTGCACTCATTCGTGACCAACAACCTGGACGCGGTGGCTCACCTGGCCAATTCGTCGTCAACGTCGCAGGACGGCAACGACACCCTGCTCGGCGGCAATGGCAACGACATTCTGTTCGGCCAGGGTGGCGACGACATCCTCAATGGTGGCAACGGCAACGACATCCTGGTGGGCGGTAAAGGCAACGACATCCTCACCGGTGGCGCAGGGGCCGATACGTTCGCCTGGAAAGCGGGCGACACCAACAGCGGTGGCTTTGACGTGATCAAGGACTTCAACAAAGGCGAAGGCGACCGTATCGACCTGCGTGATCTGCTGCAAGGTGAAGACACCGACACCCTCAGCAAGTACCTGCAAGTCACCAACGATGGCCGTGACACCATTCTGCAAGTCAGCACCACCGGGCAGTTCGCGTCGAATGTCTCTGCGGCTGCCGCGGCGACCACGGCCGATGTGCACATCAAGGTGGAAGGGGTGACCTGGAGCAATGCCATGGTCAACTCGCTGGTGAGCGGTGCGGATCCGACCATCAAAGTCGATCACCACTGATAGCTGAGCCGCGAGAGCTGTTGTACTGTGCTGGCAGCCGTCCCTGACGGTTGCCAGCCCGGTTAGTCCCTGAGGAATGAGCCATGTTTTACGTTCAGCGCGATGCCGATGGCACGCTAATTCGCGTGGAAGCGACGGCTTTTGCCGAAGCGAGCGAGCAACTGCCGCCCGATGACCATCAGGTGCAAGCCTGGTTTGCCAACGAAGTGGTCGAGAAAAGCCTGATCCAGCTCAAGTCCAGCGACATGGACATGATCCGGGTACTGGACGACTTGATTCAGGTCCTGACCAGCAAAGGCATCCTCAACATCACCGACCTCCCCTCCGCCGCACAGGCGAAACTGATGGATCGAACCCAGGCCCGGGAAACACTGGGCGGCCTGAGTGACTTGATCAATGATGATGAACAACGGCTGATCTGAAGCCCACCTCCCCGGCCTGAGGCGCTTACCCGCTTACGGAATGCCATTCGAAAAAATAATGCTGGCTGACGCGCTCCTACAGTTGAGTGGCGGCGTCGGCTAACCGGTGCTCCCGCTGGTATTGCGCGTTGAATGATCCCCAGGTTGGTCTGCGGGATGAAATAGCATGGATCGCGGTCTGCCTCTGCCCGAAGGGCGTAGGAGCGCGCTTGCCCGCGAACGCGGTTTCCGAGGCGCAGACATGAGCACCTGACACAACGCACACTCATCAACCCACCCAATTCGTAGGAGCGTGGCTGGCGCAGCATCCCTGTTCGCCGTAGATACAAATCCGTAGGAGCCGGCTTGCTGGCGAACGCGCTCTGTCGGTTAATACAAAGGTGACTGACCCACCGCAATCGCGAGCAAGCTCACTCCTACAATTTCTGCGCCCGCATCCAAATCAACGTCGAACGGATTTGCGTACCCGCATCCAAAATCCGCGTCGCACGCAAATCCACTGTAGGAGCAATCGGAGGTTACGACGGTCGCGAAGCGGCGGGTCTGTGACATCAATGCCGTCTGACACACCCCCTTCGCGGGCAAGCGCGCTCCTACAGGGGATTTGCGCCGGCCATTAATCTGCGTTCCTGTTGGTAATTCGCGTTGGATGATCATCCCGTAGCTGTGCAATCGCAGAATGAAATGGAATGGATCGCGGTCCGCCTCTGCCCGCAGGGCGTAGGAGCGCGCTTGCCCGCGAATGCGGTTTCCGAGGCGCAGACATGAGCACCTGACACAACGCACACTCATCAACCCACCCAATTCGTAGGAGCGTGGCTGGCGCAGCATCCCTGTTCGCCGTAGATACAAATCCGTAGGAGCCGGCTTGCTGGCGAACGCGCTCTGTCGGTTAATACAAAGGTGACTGACCCACCGCAATCGCGAGCAAGCTCACTCCTACCATTTCTGCGCCCGCATCCAAATCAACGTCGAACGGATTTGCGTACCCGCATCCAAAATCCGCGTCGCACGCAAATCCACTGTAGGAGCAATCGGAGGTTACGACGGTCGCGAAGCGGCGGGTCTGTGACATCAATGCCGTCTGACACACCCCCTTCGCGGGCAAGCGCGCTCCTACAGGGGATTTGCGCCGGCCATTAATCTGCGTTCCTGTTGGTAATTCGCGTTGGATGATCATCCCGTAGCTGTGCAATCGCAGAATGAAATGGAATGGATCGCGGTCCGCCTCTGCCCGCAGGGCGTAGGAGCGCGCTTGCCCGCGAATGCGGTTTCCGAGGCGCAGACATGAGCACCTGACACAACGCACACTCATCAACCCACCCAATTCGTAGGAGCGTGGCTTGTCCCGCGATCTGGCGCGAAGTGGCAGTCAACCCGGTGAACGCGGTGTGCTAGCGATAAATGCGTCGGGAGGTTTGACGACTGCTGCGCAGCCGATCGCGGGACAAGCCACGCTCCTACACCGTACGGTGTCTGGCGCAGCATCCCTGTTCGCCGCAGATACAAATCCGTAGGAGCCGGCTTGCTGGCGAACGCGTTCTGTCGGTTGATAGAAAGGTGACTGACCCACCGCCTTCGCGGGCAAGCGCGCGCCTTCACATAGCGCGTCAGCCATCATTATTGAGTTAAAACAGCGGGCACATTCCTCAGCCCATCACTTCCACGGCGCAGGGTCGCCAAACAGCCGCCCTTGCACCCCTTCAATCCCCATTTCCAGGATTACCCGGTGTTCGCCTTCCGTCTCAACACGCTCGGCAATCAGTGGCAGGTCGATGCTGTGGGCCGCGCGCTGGACCGCTTCGATGAACAACCGTTTGTGGCTTTCCTGGTCGATGGTGCGGATGTAGCTGCCATCGATCTTCAAATACGCCAGCCCCAGATGCGCCAGGTTGCCGATCATGCTGAAACGCCCACCAAAGCGCTGCAGCGCCAGGGAATACCCGGCTTCTTGCAGACGTCGCGTCAGCTTCTCCAGCACCACCTGCTCCGGCACCTGCTCCTCGCCAATCTCGAAGGTCAGGCGTGCGCCCAGTCTCGGGTGCAGGCGCAGCGCGTTGAACACCTCGTTCAACGCCGACGCATCGTTGAGCGTCGCCGCCGACAGGTTCAGCGCCAATCGCTCATTGTGCGTGCCCAGATGCGCCAGCACTTGTCGCAACATCAACAAATCCAGCCGGCTCGACCAACCAAAGCGCTCCAGCCACGGCAGAAAGCGCCCGGCCGGAATCGTTTCACCGTCGGCATCGACCAAGCGCGACAGCACCTTGTAATGCAACACGCTCGCCCCATCGCCCGACGCGACCACTGGCTGAAAGAACAACTGAAACCGCCCGTGCTCAAGGGCGTGATCCAAGGTCCTGTGCCACGCGTGCTGATCCTCACCCAGATCACCAATCGCCCCACGCTCGATGCAATACCACGATTGCTCGCCACCGCTTTCAGCCTGGGACAACGCCTGATCGGCCAGCGCCAGCAAGGTAAGCGAGGCATCGCCCGGGCTGTACGGCGCCAGCCCCATATGCGCAACCGGCGAGACATCAGAGGCGCCGGTGGCTTCCAGACTCAGCAGCGCCGCCTCTAGATTCTGCACCAGCTGCACGGCCTCATCGCGAACCATGCCCGGCGCCAGCACCGCAAACTCACCGCCACGGCTGCGGCTGATGAGGTTGCGGGTTTCGGGATATTTTTCGCAGTGACGGACCAACTGCTCGGCAACCGCCACCAACAAGGCATCGGTGCGCTTGCCACCCAGACGCTGGTTCAAGCCGGCCAGGTCGTTGACGCGCAACATCATCAAATACCCCGCGCGGCCGTCCTCCAGATGACTGACGTGCGCATTGAGCTGCATGTCGAAATAACGGCGGTTCGACAGCCCGGTCAGGCTGTCCTGATACGACTCGATGCGCAGCTTCTCACTGCGCTCGGTGCTTTCCTGAAACAGCGCCTTGAGCTTCTCGACCATCTGGTTCATCGCCTGCACCACCCGGCGCAGCTCCGGCGTGCGCGGCAGCTCGGGCAGAACCAGGAACTCACGACGGCCAATCGCCTGGGACTGCGCCACCATGTAATCCAGCGGCTTGAGCTGCCGACGCAACAACATCGCGCCCAGAATCGCACTGACCACGCCGCACACCAGCAACCAACCGAGGCTGCCCAGCGCGCTCTGCCACAACTTGGCCAGCGCGAACATCGGATGGCTCACCACCTCGACCCGCGCCGTCTGCTGCCAGCCACGACTGACAATCGCCTCGCCGCCCGCCGGCTCAAGCCCGATCGCGTTGATGAACCACTGCGGCACGCCCTGATTGTCCGGGGTCGCACTGCGCTCGACGAGGGTGTCGCCACTGGCCAGATCCACCACGCGGATGCTTGCGTAATAACCGCTGTCGAAGATCGACGCCACCATCAGCTCGACCATCGCCGGGTCGTCGATGTTGGACGTCAGCGACAGTGCCAACGAGGTCGCGGCGTCCTGGGCGTGGGAGCGCAACTGATTGACGTACTGCGCCCGCGAGCTTTCCAGGCTGACGACAAAACTCCCCGCAAAGGCAACCACCAGAAACAGACAGATCGCGATCAACAGCTGTTTGAACAGAGACATCAGTACTCCTAATTCTCGGGCTCGGTGGGGAAGCCTTCTGCGGTCATTTTTTTCAGCACGTCCTGCCACCGGGACAGACGTTTGGTGTCGCTCACTTTCTTGTTGCCTTGCGCGCCCGGCAGCCACAGTCCTTCAGCGTTGAAGGCATACACCGGCAACAGGTCCGTACGTTCGCTGGCGGGCTTGATGTCGTTGATCAGGCTGTCGAGCACCAGCGGCATGGCGTTCGGGCTCGAGTAATAGGTCAGCACCATGTGCGCGCGGTTCAGGCGCAGCGCCTTGACGTAGGTGATCAGCAGCTTCTCGCTGGGCACGCCGAGGCGGCGCAGGCTGAAATACTTGGCGATCGCATAATCCTCGCAATCCCCCGCGCCTTTTATCAACGACTCGACCGGCGTCGCCCAGTAATCAACCTCATGCCAGACGTCGATGTCTTCGGCATAGTGGATCTGCTGGTTGAAAAACAGGTTCACGACTTTCAGCTTGTCCAGCTCGCTGACCTGCTTCTCGGTCGCCAGCAAGTTCTGCCAGGCATCGATGCGCTGCTTGCCGGCGCCCAACGGCCCATACAGCGCTTCGGCGCGGCGGCTGATCAGGGAAAAATCCCAATCCGCGCTCAGATAGCCGACACACGCCGTGCACGTCAGTGCAAGCGCTAGAAGCATCCATAATCCAGGGCGCTTTTGAGCCGAACGTGCTGCCAATTTGTCTAGTCCATCGGGCAATGGATAACGGAAAGCGATGGTGAGGGGTCGGGGCAGGAAACGCAATGGCGCGGTGAGATCATGCACGGAAGGAAATGCCCGAAAACGCGACTCATGGTAGGCTCGCGCCCCTTGATTTCATGACTCACCGGGTTGGTTTGGAAACGCGTATGGATATTGGTTTGAGCTGCACCGTCTGGGCAGGATGTGAACGTGCCGGTCATCTGGATGGTATCGGCGTGTACACCCGCTCTCTGTGGCAGGCGATGGAAGCGCTCAAGCGAAGCGAAGAGCCAGGCATCAACGTCAAGCCTTATGCGTTCGGCAAGCATTTGCCCGAACTGGCGTGCGGCGTACCCAAAACGCTTTCGGCTGATTTCCGTATTCAGGTGCTGGCGAGCGGCTTGCTTAGCTTGCCGCTGCCCAACTCCTCCACCATCGCTCGCGATGTCGACATCCTCCACGCCTCCGATCACCAGATCCCGAGAATCAGCGGCGTGCCCGTCATTGCCACGGTCATGGACGCCATTCCGCTGATTCATCCGGAGTGGATCCGACAAAACCTCAAAACCCTCAAGGGCTGGCTGTTCGCGCGAAGCGTGCACAGCGCCGATCACCTGATCACCATCTCCGAACACAGCAAGCAGGATCTGGTCACGCACATGGGGATTGCCCCCGAGAAAATCAGCGTAACGCCGCTGGGCGTGGACCCGGTGTATTTCGAGCGCATCCCGCTTGAAACCCGCGACGCTGTGCTGGACAAGCACCAACTCAAACCCGGTTTTTTCCTCTTTATTGGCACGCTGCAACCCCGCAAGAACTTGCCGAAGGTGCTGGAGGCGTTCATTGCGCTGCCGGAGTCGGTGCGCAAACAGCATCCGTTGATTGTGGTAGGACGTGATGGCTGGGCCAACGAAGAGCTGATTCCACAGCTCAAGGCGCTGGAAGCAAAAGGCGAAGGGCGCTGGCTCAGCTACCTGCCGCAATCCGACGTGTTCGCACTGCTCCAGAGCGCCAGCGCGCTGGTGTTTGCGTCTTTATACGAAGGATTTGGCCTGCCGGTCATCGAAGCATTTGCTGCCCAGTGCCCGGTTATTGCGTCGAATACCACGTCACTACCGGAAGTCACCGGCAATGCCGCCTGGGCGGTTGATCCGCTGGACGCTTCGAGCATCTCGGCAGCGATGCTTGATGTGTTGAGTAACGACGCACTCAGAAGCGAACGGGTTGAAATAGGGCTCGAACGCGCCCGTCAATTTACCTGGCAGGAATGCGCACGGCAGACGCTGGCGGTATACCGCAAAGTATTGGCGGCACACCCCAAGGCGTAAGTTGCTGCAGGCTACTTAGGGATTGCTTTGGTGTTATTAGGTGCTGAATTGTTCAGGTCTTTCAGCGCTTCCGAATCATCGCCGCCAAGCCAGACATTCACACTGGCAACGCTCTCTTGCGACAGCTTGCCGGCCCAGCGATTCAGAATGAACAGGTTGGTGATGAAGTCGTACTGCGATTTGAGCAGGTCGCCACGGGCCTTGAATTCGTTCTGCACAGCGGTCAGCACATCGACGGCGTTAACCACCCCATAGCTGAACGCCTTCTGCGCCGCGATGCTCGACTGCTTGGCCGAAGACAGGGCATTCTGCCCCGCGCGGATCTTGTCCACCGCGGACTGGGCCGTCAGATAAGCGTTAGTGGTTTCTTTCACCACTTGCCTGCGCACCCCCTCCAAATCCTGCTCGGCTGCATATTGCTCGTCATACAGCCCGCTCACACGCGCAGACGTCGAGCCGCCGCTGTAGATCGGCACTTTCAGGCCAATGGTTGCGACATAGCTGTCGCTGCGCGGGGTCAGCGTGTTGTCGTAACCCACGTCACTCTGCGAAGCCCCGAGGTTAAAACTGAGTGAGGGGTAGTGACCGCCCTTCCCTTCACGTACTGCCGCATCGGCCGCCGCCAGGTTGTTTTCGTAGGCTTTGAGTCGCGGGTTGCTGTCGAGCGCCTGGGCAATCCAGGCGTCCAGCGGCAGCGTCGGCGCTTCCAGTGCGATGTCGTTTCGGATCCGGCTCAAGCGATCATTGATCGGGCGACCGACAATTTCCGACAACCCTTCCCGGGATAGACGCACCTGATTGCGCGCTTCAATTTCCTGAGCAATCAACAAGTCGACCCGGGCTTTAAGGTCCAGCATGTCGGTGATCTTGGCCATCTGCCTGGCGTACAGAGCGTTCACGCGGTCAAGACTGCCCTGGGTCGCGCGCCGCTCGGCCGAGACCAGCTCCAGCGCATCGTCGGCGGCAAGCGCGGCAAAATAGCGCTTGGCCAGATCCACCGTTGCTTCGGCTTGAGAGTCCTCGGACTGCGAACTCTTCTGCAGCGTGACGCTCTTGGCCTTCTGATATCGCTCCCACGCTTCCTTGTTGTAAATGAATTGACTGAGGTTCAGCCCATAGCTTTTGTTGTCATAGATATCCCGCGACTGCTCGTCCTTGCGCAGAATCCGGTTGATGTTGCTGCTCGCCGACACCTGGGGCAGCAACCCGCCAAACGCTTCACGCTCCTGCTGCTTGGCAGACCGTGCACGGGCATAGGCCGAAAGGATGCGCGGATCTTCGAGCCGCGATTCCTTGTACAGCGTCATCAGGTCAAGGGAATAGGTCGACGCGCTGACCTGTTGCGGGGCAGCGGGCTGCGCGGCATTGGCATTTAGCGCAAACAAACCAAAAAGCAGACCGGGAAGCATGCGAACCACGGTCATTCCTCGATCATCGATTTGGCGAACATGTTGCGCGCAGGCTTGAGCAGGTACTGCAGCATCGTGCGTTCGCCCGCGTTAATCAGCACCTCCGCTGGCATGCCCGGTTGCAGCTTGCGGTTGCCCAATCGCTGCATGCCTTCGTCGGTAACTTTCACGCGCACCAGGTAATAGCCCTCGCCAGTCTTCTCGTCAGTGAGACGGTCAGCGGAAATTCGCGTGACCTGTCCCTGAATCACCGGCGTGGTCGCAGCGTTGAACGCGCTAAAGCGGATGTCGGTGAGCTTGCCCAAGGTGATGCGGTCGATGTCGTTGGTTGACACATGCGCCTCGACCACCAGATCCGAAGACTCCGGCACGATATCCAGCAGTGGCGTCCCGGCGCTGACCACCCCGCCGATGGTGTGCACTTTCATCTCCAGCACCATGCCGTCTTCCGGGGCGCGGATGACGATGCGCGACAGCCTGTCCTTGAGCGCGCTGGCCTTTTCTTGCAAGTCGAAGACCTGCGCCTGCACGTCGCTCAAGTCCTTGGCCACATCGGAGCTGAATTTCTGGTTGGTCTGAACAATCTGCATCTCGGTTTCGTTGATCTGCAGACGGGTCTTGGTGATCGTCGACTGGTGATCAGCGACCTCTGACTTGAGCATGTCCAGCTTGCGTTCCTGTTCAAGCAGGCGCTGCTTGTCAACGAATCCCTGCCGCAACAGGTCCTTCAGCTCGGTGATCTCACCGGTGTAGGATTTTTCGAGACTGACCTTGGTGGCGATCATGTCGTTGAGGCCGATAATCTGCTGCTTCAATTGTCCGATGCGCTCTTTCTGCACGGATATCTCGCCCAGGCGCGCGTCATGCCGCGACCGGAACACCTGCGCTTCACCATCGATGGCCTCACGGGCACGATCACTTTCGACGCCGTCTATCTTCAACGCCGGAATGACCGGCTGATCGTCACGCTCGGCGCGAAGGCGAGCCTCTTTGGCGCGCGCGGTGATGAGCTGGTTGCGGGTGGATTCGTACTCTGAACTCAGCTGGCCATCGTCAAGGATGATCAACGGATCGCCCTTGTGCACCGTGTCACCGTCACGGGCGAGCAGCTCTTTTACGATGCCGCCCTCAAGGTGCTGGACGGTCTTGCGGTAGCTCTGCACGGTGACAACACCTGAACCGTAAACGGCGTTGCCCAGCGGGGCGAAAGCGGCCCAGGTGCCGAACAAGCCAAAGGTCACCAGAACAATCGTCATGCCGACCCGGCGGATACCGCGGTCGGACGTCGGCATGTCATCTGAATGCTCGTCGAGCACGGTTATCGCGTTGCTGGTCATTCAAAAATTCCTGTCAGGCGCTGGGCTAAATGGCGCCGGTCGGTGCCGGAGCAACCCGGGGCGGGGTCTGACCTTGTGCCTGGGCTTGGGCCTGGGCTTGAGCTTTGGCCTGCTGTTGAGCCAGTTCGGCGATCACTTGATCACGTGGGCCATACATCGTCAGGGTGCCGCTGTTCAAGACCATGATCCGGTCAAGCCGCGACAGCACGTTAGGGCGGTGGGAAATGATGAACACCGTCGCGCCGGTTTCTTTCATCTTTTGCAGCGCCACACCCAGCGCACGTTCACCGACCTCATCGAGGTTGGAGTTGGGCTCATCCAGCACGATCAGCCGAGGGCTGCCATACACCGCGCGCGCCAGACCGATGCGCTGACGCTGACCGCCGGAGAGGTTGACGCCTTCGCTGCCGATCACCGTGTCGTAGCCGTCGGGCAGCTGCAGGATCATTTCGTGGACGCCAGCCGTGCGCGCCGCCAGCACGACCTTCTCGGGGTCGATCTTGCCGAAACGGGCGATGTTGTCGCTGATGCTGCCTTCGAACAGCTCGATGTCCTGAGGCAGGTAACCCAGGTGCGGGCCGAGCTTTTGCTTGTCCCACGCACTGATGTCAGCGCCATCGAGCCTGACAACGCCATGCTGTGGCGGCCAGATGCCGAGCAACGCACGCGCCAGCGTCGATTTGCCCGCCGCGCTTGGCCCGACGATACCGACGATGCTGCCGGCGGGCGTCACGAAACTGATGTTTTTGATCACCGCCGCTTTCGCACCCGGCGGCGCCACGAACAGGCTTTCGACCTGTACGTGGCCTTCCGGATTCGGCAAAGACATGCGCTCGGGCTCGGCGTTGAGCTTGTCCAGGGTTTCATTCAAGCGCTGGTACTGCACGCGCGCTGAGACGAAGCCTTTCCAGCTGCCGATCATCTGATCAATCGGCGCGAGTGCACGGCCCAGCAGTATAGAACCGGCCATCATCAAGCCAGGATTGATCTCATGGGTAATCACCAGGTACGCGCCTGCCGCCAGCATCATCGACTGGGCCCAGGCCCGGAACGTCTTAGAGATGGATGTGATCACGCCGCTCTTGTCGCTGGCCCCGGACTGCAACACCAGCACCCGCCGCTGCCGAACCGCCCAGCGCCCCATCAGGGTGTCGAGCATGCCCATCGACTCGATGACTTCAGCGTTGCGCAGGCTTTTGGTGGTGTGCAGATTGGCGGTAAGGCTCTGCTTGTTGGCCTCGGCCAGCGCGGCGCCGGTGTAGCGATGATTGACGTACGCCAGCGCCACCAGCACAACCGCGGAGACCACCGTCATCCAGCCAAACCAGGGGTGAAACAGAAACATCACGGCGGTGTACACCGGAAGCCACGGCGCATCGAAGAACGCAAACAACCCGTTACCGGTGAGAAATTGCCGCAGCGAGGTCAGGTCATTCAGGGACTGCGCCGACGCGTCCATTCCGCCGCTGTTCAACGCTTTCCTGAAGCTGGCGCGGTACACGTCGCGACTGAGCAGCACATCCAGCCGATTGCTGATGCGCACCATGATGCGCGACCGGACCCACTCCAGCGACCCCAGCGTCAGCATCAGGACAGAGAGAATAAGGGTGAGCATGATCAGCGTGGACGTGCTGCTGCTCGGCACCACCCGTCCCGAAACCTGAATCATGTAAAAGGTCGGAACCAGCATCAACGTGTTGACGAAAAGACTGAAGAACCCGACCGAGAGGAAACTCCCGCGACAAGCCTTTAGCGCCGCTTGCAGGTTATTTTCGTGTGAGCGACTCATAGAATCCATGGCTGAAGATAGAGGGCTGCGAAGCCAAGGAAGTGCGGAAACGGCTAAGGCCGGCAGCATAAGAGCCGTCAACCGACGTAGCGTTCCGCGTTCAGATTCATTTCCTGCTATCTCGACACTGGACTACCGGTCTTATTCGTTGCCGAGCGCTCAATCCGACGAGCTGCTGACCCCGAGATCTGACCTGATCAAGTAGTCCTGATGCCAGCTCGATATTGCAGCGATTGCGGATAGCGTGCCACTACCGTTGCTCGCTTAAAGCGACCTGCTCCCCTGACCGGCGCCATGTTATCGGCGCCCCGGCCATGTTGATTCAGGGGCTATGTTGTCCGGATGACAAGCCCCGAAGCCGGATCCTGTCGGATCGCCACGGCCGCGCCCGCTGACGACTGAAACGTCCTACAGCATGCAAACCCACTCGGGGGCACCCGCATACCGATGCCACTCTGATATTCTTGCGTCCTTTGCACGGGCCGCTCCACGAAAAAACGACAAGCGCCCCCTGCTAACCGAATTTGTCGGATGAAGCCAAGCGTTTGCGTCCGACCTCACTTCAGACATCACTGCCTGGCTATGCGCAAGGATTTAGAAATATGGAATTGATACCGGTAATTTTGTCCGGCGGTGTAGGTAGCCGGTTGTGGCCCGTCTCGCGCGAGGCCCACCCAAAGCCGTTCATGACATTGCCCGACGGACAGAACCTCATTCAGAAAACCTTCCTGCGCGCGGCTGCGCTTGAAGGGGTCTCGGAGATTCTGACGGTCACCAACAAAGAGCTGCTGTTCAAGACCGAGGACGAATACCGGAATGTCGCCAAATCCGGTCCGGCTCAAGCGTTCATCCTTGAACCTTTCGGCCGCAACACCGCTGCAGCCGTCGCCATGGCCGCGTTGCAACTGAAGGACGCGCATGGTCCGGAAGCGTTCATGCTCGTGCTTGCCGCCGACCACCTCATCCAGAATGAAGTCGCCTTTTCCGAGGCCGTCGCCAAAGCGGTTCGACTGGCCGCCAACGGTTGGCTCGTCACATTCGGCATCAAGCCGCAGTACCCGGAAACGGGTTTCGGGTACATCGAAGCCGGCGAGCCTATCCCGAGCGAAAGCGGCCTGAAAGTCGCGCGCTTTGTGGAAAAGCCAGATCTGACAACCGCCCAGTCCTACGTGGCAGCGGGTAACTACTTCTGGAATTCGGGCATGTTCTGCTTCCAGGTGGGCGCTGTTCTTGAAGAACTCGCAAAGCATGCACCTGACGTTCTGTCCGCTGCTGCCGAATCCATCAGCCTGTCTCGTCAGACCAAAGGCGACGCCTACCGCTGCCTGAACCTGGACGCAGAGTCCTTCGCCAAAGTCCCGGACATCTCGGTTGACTACGCACTGATGGAACGCTCTGACAAGGTCGCGACCGTGCCTTGCGACATTGGCTGGAGCGACATCGGCTCGTGGAACGCAGTGAGCGAACTGACCAGCGCCGATGCCAATGGCAACCGTTTTGAAGGTGAAGTGCTGTCCCACGGCGCCCGAAACAACTACGTCAACAGCGAAGAACGCCTGACCGCACTGGTCGGCGTGCAAGACCTGCTGGTCATCGACACCGCCGATGCCCTGATGATCGCGCACAAGGATCATGCCCAGGACGTCAAACACATCGTCACCCAGCTGAAGAAGTCCGGCCACACGCTGCATCAGCTGCACCAGACGGTGCATCGCCCATGGGGTACTTACACAACCCTGGAAAACGGCGAGCGCTTCAAGATCAAGCGCATCGTGGTCAAACCCAAAGCGTCGCTGTCCCTGCAGATGCACCACCACCGCAGCGAGCACTGGATCGTGGTCAGCGGCATGGCGATTGTCGTGAACGACGATCAGGAGCTGATGCTGAATACCAATGAATCGACGTTTATTCGCGCGGGGCATCAGCATCGCCTGACCAACCCGGGCGTGATCGACCTTGTCCTGATCGAAGTGCAGAGCGGCGATTATCTGGGTGAGGACGATATTGTTCGTTTTGAAGATGTCTATGGCCGCGCCGGAGAGCAGTAGACCGGATACTGACATGCCTTAATGCTTAGCGCGGCGTCAAAAGCGTGCATGTTTTACATGCACCGTCTCGTCGTCGCGCTGGCTTGACCGCCTGCGAGGTCTCAAGCGGCACCTACCGGATTTAAAGGCTCGGAGCTGATGATAAGCAAACGCAGCAGCTTGCTCAGCACAGACTTGCCCCACCTTAGCCACCCAAAATTCAACTCGCCAAATACAGGCCCGCATTAACGTACGATACACGCGGAGTAAAGCGCCACCCCGTTGGTGCGGGGATGATGGTCAAGCAGCTGTGTTCCGCAAGATTGCGAGACTATTAGGCTGCCATCCATAAAGCTAACCGAAAGAGACCGGAGTTTTTGGCGGATGACATCGCTGGCATTGTGCCACAGCAGAATGTCCGATTTGGGCCATCGAATAATACGATGCTCACTAATGGATCGACACTCCGCACCCCCGGTCAGATCCCACAGCGTACAGAGCGCAAAAAACTTGCCTTAAGTTGGGTTTGCTCTAATGTTTACTACGGTAGAGCCTGACCGCCACCGGCATGTAGTTCTTGGGTTTTATATACAACCGCCGATTTCTGGCAGGACCCTACAACTGGGACAACTTCTTCGGAGCAATCTTCCAGTGAGCGATCCAATTTATTATCTGCACATACCCAAAACCGCCGGCACTTCTGTGATTTCGTACCTAGACGAGCAATTTGCTCAAGAACGTATATGCCCGGCACAGCTCCTCCCAGAACTTTTCAAGTTAGAAAAGAACCGGCTACTGAATTATCATCTGTTTCGCGGCCATCTCTGGGCAGGCGTCGACCAATACACAGGTCTCAAGCTTAACTATATAACAATGCTACGCGACCCCCTACAACGAACTATTTCTTGGTACTCACACGTCAAGCGTGACCCACATGCTTACCGGCATGATCAAATGTTAGCTGAGGACTGGTCTTTATTACAGTTCGTCACAGACTCCGAAACACAGTGGGACATAGTCAATGCCCAAACCATATTTCTCGCCGCAGATCTGGACTACAATAAGCTCTCTAAAGATCCAGTGGGATACGGAACCGCGGTTATACGAGAGTATGCATCACGTAAAACTGATCGAACACTTCTAGACTTGGCCAAATCAAGACTTGAGAAGTTTGTCTTCGTTGGCATTGTGGAAAGAATGAATCACTCACTACAACTAATGTCGCACACACTGGGCTTCCACCCCCACTTCTCAGATCAGAAATTGAATGTTTCGTCCGGCGGACCAAGAAGCAGCGAGCTCTCTACCGACGTAATAAATGCCATAGCCGAAATAACATATTTGGATCGAGAGCTCTATAGCTGGGCATCCGCTGCTTTCGAAGCGCATTACGATAAATTTGTTAACTCACTACTCGTGGACGCTTATTACGCTGACCCCCTTCACTCAAAAAGTAGTCAGAATGCTCCACTACTACTGAAAGACAGAAAAAAACTTAGCATACAGACTATTCTAGCGCCGGCACGATCGCATCAAGGCTCTCTTTTTCAGGTTCACGTGAAAATAGTTAATAACTCAAGTTTCATCATCGAAAGCTATGGCCACTACCCAATATTCATCAGCTATCACTGGCTTGACAAAAGCAACAACGCGCACCTAGTGTTTGAGGGAATACGAACCGAAGTAGAACCGAAGTTATTAACTAATCAAACAGCGATTATCAGTGCAAATGTCGTAGCACCGAAATCTGTGGCGTTGTGTACGCTTAGAATGACTTTTGTCCAAGAAGCGGTGGCATGGTTTGATGAGCCGGATTGTGCAGTATTTTCCGAGACGGAGATTCTCGTAGAATGAAACAAGGGACCAGCAATCTCACCTGGCATACGACAGCATTAACGCGAGAGGACAGGCAATCCAACTTGCACCAGACAGCCATGACTATTTGGCTTACCGGATTGAGCGGCTCTGGAAAGTCCTCTCTAGCCTTTGGACTGGAAAGCAGCTTGGCGGCTCAGGGGAAGTCATGCTTCGTGCTAGACGGTGACAACATTAGACATGGGCTTTGCAGCGATTTAGGGTTTACCCTCGTCGAAAGATGTGAAAATATCAGGCGAATTGCCGAAGTTTCAAAGTTAATGAATGACGCTGGCCTAATCGTAATCGTGGCGATTATTTCACCACTCATCGAACACAGAACACTTGCATCTAATATAATCGGAACAGCTAACTTTCACGAGATATATGTAAGCACGCCGCTAGATATTTGCGAAAAAAGAGACCCCAAAGGACTATACCTAAAAGCCCGTCGCGGTTCTCTTGGGGATTTTACGGGAGTCTCGTCGCCGTATATACCCCCTCCATCGCCCCGCTTAGTAATCGACAATACTAACGACTCAATTGAAGCTAACATCAAACGCCTCAGTGAATATTTAGAGATCTGTAACAATACCAAAACCACGAAACACCCTGATTAATCTCGCCAACTCGCTCCTCGCTCATGTAGATACCTACTTAGAAGGTAACGTTAGTCTTTTGCGCAAAGTTATTTGTCCTTCAACCTGACTAGTGGAGCTGTTGATGCTTTCAACGCTTGACGTGGCTGAACTGAGAGAACTTCAGGGCACATAACTTTGAAAGCGCCTCACGCAGACTGCTACGGTATGCACGCCTGCGCCGATGTTGTGCGACGCCTTTGCCATCAACATAACTCTGATTACTCAGTTAAACAAAAGATCATCGCCGAGATTCCACTAATGTGGTCAAGTCATCAAATTGCCGGTCTCGCGGCCCTAGCCATACTGGAAATTACTGTCGCTAGAATTGGCCTTACAATTTTCGTAGGAACTGCTTAGGCGTACGAAAAACGGCTTTGACAACACACGACACGTGGCGCTAGCTAAGGCTTTAAGCACTTGAGTCTTATCGACGTTACTAGCGACTTTCAGGTCTCCACCACAGTAGTGCTAGAGACCTGAAATTTTAGAGCGCGCAGCTACCAATTTCACGAATGAGTTGCTGCGCACTGCCCTTCCATGTGAGCCAAGGCATCTCCCCGGACTGGGGATGCTGCTGGCTCTCATAGAGCTTTAACCACTCTGTGAGACTATTCGCAATATCTTGCGAAGTTACGCCAGCAAAATACCAAGCATGTTCTCCTGCAACCTCACGGAACACCGGAAGGTCTCTTGCGACAATGGCGAGTTTGTATTGGGCCGCCTCAATCAATGGCAACCCAAAGCCCTCGCCGTAAGAAGCAGCAATCAGACAATCACATCGGTTATAGAGGTGCTCAAGATACTCATCACTAGCGCCCTCAAGCCAAAGCAAGCGTCGACCAAGCTCAGGGTGACTCACGAGCCGCGATGCCAAGTCGTCCACCAGCCAACCGTGCTTGCCCACGATGATGAGGTTTGCATGTACACCAGCTGCCCATAGCACTTCGAAAGCATCCAGCGTCTGCGCGTGGCCTTTCCGAGGCTCCAAAGTGCCAACCATAAGGAAGTTCGGATTGGGCTCCAAGGACTCTATTCGAAGCGCAGGATTTTCTGGCAGGCCCGTGGATGGCATGGACTGATCAATATCAGCTCCCAAATGAAATGCGCCTATCTGGAACGGCCGAGCGCGCGGCGGCGCATTATCCACTAGCCATTCGCTAAGCTCATCGGCAACCGCCTGGGAAATACACATCGCCCCATCGTACTGAGCGACCGCATGAATCCACTTCACATAATGAGCCTGCAGACTGTCTACGAAACAGTGCGGAAGTTGCAGGATAAGCAGGTCGTAGACCACGAAGAAAATGCTTACGCCATGGGCCCGCATCGTGTCGAGATACGACTGCTTGTGGGGTAATACGTCCATGAGCAGGTCAAGGCAGAGATAGATGTCTCCCGCTGCATAGCTGATAGGCTCATCCAGCTCTGCCTCTTCGGGCTCTTTACCCAAAAACATGGTAGTGAAATGTGCCGCATAGCGGTAAAACGGCTCACCGGCCTGTGTGTACACCGGTTTGATCACGTAGCCAGGTGGCGGGTTGGTTAGCCACTCCAGCAAAATACTTCGCACAACTCGTTGGATACCGCTTTTCCCGTCGTGCTTGCACAGTTCGGATATGTCCACGAACAGAGTCGGCTCGCCTGCCGGGCCTTGTAGCGAGTAGTCAATGGCCTTGGCGAGCACTGGAATATCCATTGATCCGGTATGTAAATGGCCGCTATCTGCCAATGACTCAATCAACCTCTCGAATGACTCGGCCGACGGTTTACCTTCACCGGATTTATCATAAGGCTCATGAGTTACCAAAGCCTGCTCGAACGCCGCTATCGCGGCCTTACCGGTGAGATCCCACGAGAACTGCCCAGCTCTTTGAAGCCCATGACTCGCTAACTCGGCACGGAAGGCGTCATTTTCAAGCACTTGACGAAGCTTCGCGGCGACAGAGTGAACATCGAACGGATCAAAGGTGGCCTCTTTCAAGCCAATCACCTCAGGCACGCTAGAAGTGTTAGCACCAATAACTGCAGCACCACATTTCATTGCTTCAAGCGGTGGCAACCCAAAACCTTCGTGCCATGACGGGAACACGTACACGTGACACAGATTATAGAGCGCGACCAGCTCAGGATCAGTCACGTAGCCTGTGAAGATAAGGTCGCCCGGACCGAAGCCATGCTTTACTGCGACATTGCGATACTCGCTGATATGCGACGGAGGCATTTTTCCTGCGAAAACAAGCTGGATATCACCGAAATCAGCTCGTGCAATTGAGAAGGCCTCAATCAACTGCGGCAGGTTTTTCCGCTCATCGGCCCCACCAGAATAAAGTACGAATTTGTCTCGAAGATCGAATTTTTCCGTAAGCGTATGGCGCTCGTCCAGGCTCAGCGCAACCGGCCGAAAAATGTCATCCGCCGCAGTAGAAACGTTGACCACTTTAGCTTTATCGAGCGGCAATAATGCCAAAGCTTCTTCGCGAGCGAAGTCTGATATAGACAGCAGCAAGCTGTAGTTTTTGAATGCCTCAACCTTTTCCAGGTAGTGCTTCTTGTAGCCCGGATTGGGGTCAAGGTACTGTTTCGGAGTGATCAACGGAATCAAGTCGTAAAGTGTCGCGCTGACCAGCGCACGCGAATCTAGCTCCGGACTCCCGATAACTGCATCATCGCCGTAACCTTCGACCGAGCTAGTGACGTGTACGACGTCGGGACGAAGCTCATCAATGCACGCTTGTCGGATGCGCTGAGCGATTTCTTTCCGGGCATGATTACCGGGGTCCTGATCACACACTGGGCCTTGAGCGTACCAGACGCGAATATGGCTTTGGGGTAACAGGCCGATGAAGGCTGTGCGGATGCTCTCGATACTCTCGCTGAGCATGCCGTTTAACACGAGGTAGACTTCGTGATCGCCGCGATTCCGGACGATGCCCTGAGCGATGGACAGACTGTATCGACCAATACCCCGAAACCTGCTTTCCGTCTGCGCGCCTTGCATGTCAATTACGATACGCATTAATTCCGGCCTTTTGTCATGGCGTTACGAAGGGCAGCCTCAATAGCTCGGCCCCGCTGGCTCAGTGGAGCATGGTCAATGACACCGTGCTGAGGATCGCTGACGTGCGTGGTCGGGTCAGGGTGCAAGCTGCTCACGTAAAGCGCACGAAGCTTCGGACTTACCCACGGGATTCGAGTGACAACAGCCATGACGGGACGCTGGATAGAAGGTCTTTCAGCGACCCAGCGTCGCGCGCGCACAAGGCCACGGCCCAGCGTTTGCCTTAGTGGCGGCTTATTGGAACGAAACGGCCATCTAATCGCATGCACGATTAAGCGAAGCGGTGCGGTGATACGCCACGATGTACTTTGCTCGAATGCAGTGAGCTTCTGCTCGTACGTTGTGGCGCGTACATACCAGTTGTGCGCATTAGAAAGGGACTCGTTGAGCGCTGCCTGGACCGCTTCCAACTGGGCTGCAGCCGCTTCGATACTTGAATCGCGCTGTTGTTGCACAACGCGTAGCTTCTCGGCCGTCGCAACCGAAAGACTGTCTTCATATCGCTTTTGCATGAGCTGCAACTGCTCTGACTGCTGCATCTGCTCGGCGAGCAGCGCATCGGCTTTGGCCGCCGCAGCCGCAATTCCCTCTGCGTACCGCTCGTGCGTAAGCATCAGTTGCTCAACCTGCCGGATTTGCTCAGCGACCAATGCCTCTGCTTTCGCAGTCGCAGCCGTGATTCTTTCGTCATACCGCTCTTGCATCAGCCGCAACTGCTCTGCTTGCAAGCTTTTGACACTCTCCATCGCATCTAGGTAGTCCGCGCGGCCTGTCGACATTTTTTCCTCTAACTCTGAAAATCTGCTTTTCAAGCCTAGGTCGTATCGCACAGCCAACTGATCAAGTGATACGCCGTAGCTGGACTCGAACACGCTGTCAAACAGGGCTAGCTCTTCGGGATCAGACAGTTTCTGGGCCACGACAGCATAATCCGGACTAGTCCCGGAGAGAACATCCCAGAGACCCAGCTCATTTGTCTCGTCCCGCAACGCCGGTGTTTCTTGCAGACGCACGATCTTTGATCTGGCGAAGCCGCTGTGCTCCGTTAGAAACGACAACAACAAATTTGGCAGAGGCCGCTCGTGAGTCGGGTCTAGGTAAAAGTGGTTGGTGCCTACGACAAGACTTTCCGCGTTTGGGGTCTCGAGAATCAGCAATCCTCCCGGGCACAGTACTCTCAGTGCCTCGGTAACCCAATGCTGCAAAACTTTGAACGGGACATGTTCTGCAATGTGAAAACCTGTCACTGCTACCAAGCTGTTATCAGGGAGGCGCTGCAAAGCAACGAGCGCGTCGCCTTTTTGCGCTCGCAACCCCAAGGTGCTGCACGCTTCAAGCATGCCGTCGTCGAGATCCACGCCGAACGCCTGAAATCCTTCACGTCCAAGGAGTTCTAGCCATTCTCCCCGGCCACATCCCAGGTCGAGAACCGACAAGTCTTCACGGAGCGTCTTTAACGGCGCTAAAAACGGAAGATATGCTTCCAGCCGTTCGCTGATTATTGCCCTTGAACCGCGGTACCTGTCTTCGAAAGCCCGGTAAAAACGATCATCCATCAGTTGCACTCCACGGTCGGCGGCATCCAGGCCAAGCCGACAAACTCACTTTGCGAAATATTGACTACGGTAAAAACCAAAGTGAGATCTACCCACTCGTAGTTACGCGCGATATGACTGTCCGCCGTATGTAGGGCGACAGCGACCGAATAAGAACCGACGCCGAGATTCGCCGCAAAGTTAAATGAGTAACTGACCGTTTCACCAGCGTCAAGTGCTTGAGTCTTGCACCGCAGATGGTGGGTGTTAGTGCCAAATACCGGCTGACCCAGCCTGTCCTTAATCAGGTAACCAACCACCAACTCAGGAATCGCACTGTTAACTTTTGTACTGACGCGCAGCGAGACATTTTCGCCAACCGTTACATACTCGATCGGGGCACCAGCGGCGTTGTGCAAAGTGACAGAGGCGATGGTCGCCTCACCGCTGCCAGATCTAGTTTGAACTGATCCATCCTCGAGCTCACGAACTTGTACGGTCGCGTTTTCCTTTTCTGCAATCAGGGCGTTGTAGAAGTCCATGACCTCTTCCGGTCGTCCGTCCTTTATCACTGTGCCCTTTTCAAGCAGGATGGCGCGATTGCACAGCGCTTGGATTGAGCCGCGATCATGCGAAACGATAAGTAGCGTCGTGCCCTGGGCCTGGAACTCACGGATGCGATCAAAACTTTTGTGCTGGAAATAGCTGTCGCCTACAGATAGCGCTTCGTCGACAATGAGTATCTCAGGGCGGATCGCTGTCGCTACCGCAAACGCCACGCGCATCTGCATCCCGCTAGAATAAGTCCGCACTGGTTCATCGAAGTACTCGCCGATCTCGGCAAACCCCTCGATGTCCGCAATCACATCTGTGATCTGGTCAGCGGAAAACCCCATCAAACCAGCGGCGTGAAAGACATTCTGCCGCCCTGTGAGATCAGGGCTAAAACCCATGCCAAGCTCGAGAATAGCGGCGATACGCCCGTTAACCTGAACACTCCCCTCGGTGGGCTGAAGGGTTCCGGTGATCATCTTCAGGAGCGTTGATTTACCCGCGCCATTCTGGCCAACAATTCCGATCGCCTCTCCGGGCTGGATGGCAAAGCTGATGTGTTTGAGAACCCAGTGTTCTTCACTGGGTTTGGTCGGGATACCGAACCAACGGCCTATTCGCTGGAATTCAGAAGCATAAACGCGGTAAGCCTTACCAAGGTTACTGACAGTCAGCAGGCTCATAATACGTCCACCATTTCAGGCGCAGCGCGACGAAACATAAACAAACCCAGCAATAGAAGGCCTAGGGAAATAAGGGTGGTAACGGCGATCTGCTGAATGTCAGGAGTCTTCGCGTACACCAAAATGTCGTGATAGGCGGTGACAATCGGATACATGGGGTTCATGTCCATGTAGGGCCTGAACCGGTCAGGAATGATGTTCGCGGGGTAAACCACCGGCGTAAACCAGAACCAGACCTGAAGCAGGATAGGAATGACCTGGCCTACATCTCGCACGAAAACGTTCAGCACACCCAATACCAAGCCCAAGCCGACCGCCAAAGCGGTGACTGCAACGGTCAATGGGATCAGCCATAACATCTGGAGATGCGGCCACTGACCAAGCAACGCAAAAACCGCCAATAGCGCGACGAACAGCAGCACATAATTGAGCAGGCACGACCCGACTACGATCACAGGCAATGTGATGCGCGGGAATCGCATTTTCTTCATTAAATTGCCCTGATCTATGAACAAGGTCAGGCATCGGCCGATGATTTCGGAAAACAGGCTCCAGGCCAGCATCCCTGACATCAGATAGAGGGCATACGCGTATTTGTTCTCGATGCCTGGCAACTTGGCCGCCAGCACGTTGGACAGTACCAGAGCGTAAATGGCTACCTGAGCTAGAGGGTTGATGATCATCCAGAGGCCGCCTAGCCGGCTACGAGCGAATCGGGCGGAAAATTCGTTGCGTATGGATGAAAAAACGAAACCTCGGTAACTCCAGAGGCTTCTGATTAGCTCCAACATTCCTTACTCCTGGTAGAAATGAAGCAGAATGCTTCATCCTCGGCGGTGTACGTACGGCCCACAGGCCAAGGCGGGGTAGACCCCTCGTTGAGACAGGCCAGACACAAGGTAGGTCCCGGCAGATTCCCGGCGCGCATTATATAGGCTTCGATCAATAACCTCTGAAAAAAAAGCTTCACCTGACGATGTTTCTGACCAATCGGCAAGGGGTGAAAAAGGCTTATACAGTCCGGCCACCAGGGATTTGCGTACCAACCCAGCCACTCCATTACACTGCAGACGAGCATCCGACCACGTTCAGCGCGACTGGTGCAGTCTGGACCATCTCCGCGCCCTGTGAGGCGAGCAGCAGACGTGGGGCCATTTGACAGTCCGGACGCTAAATCTATTGATCGTGCTATGCAAAATGCAAGGTTGATGGTCGCACAACAAAAATTGCGTACTTAGGGACAGCTAAACCACTACGCAGCCTCGCGCCGATCAACTCACCGACCGCTGATCGCGCGCCATATCTCGGGCTAGACAGCTGTGCCTGTATGTCACCGCTCAACGAGCGAAATGAGGCGATCATTCGCGAGTTGAAGAAGGCAACACATTGAAGCGCCAAAGTGTTGCCCAACCGTCACTACCTGGCCGTTAGGGGATAGCTCGAAGAACCATCGTTTTAACCCCCAGCCCAATCACCCTGGCATCCTCGGACTGTCCGAGCTCCTTGGGTGATACAGAACCTGGAGCTTTCAGTGCTACTCTTAAAGACCCATCCTTGATAAGCCCTTTGGGAATATCAGCAGATCGAGAGCCGGCTGGTTCGGCAAGACTAAACTGCCATTTCGCGATCTCAGTTCCGTTCGCTTCTACCACAATGGTTTGAGATGGATGCTGGGCGTTCAAATAGGCCCTTCCATCAACAATCAACTGATACGAGCTAATCGGCACATTGAGTTGAATTACGCCTTCAACATCGCCGAGTGACCATGCACCCCAAGCCTCCGTATTACTCCACCCACCAGCAATGTATTGCCACGAATTACCCCCCACTGCGAAGCTAAGTTGCTCGCCCGGAATGTACGTATGTAAGCATGAGGGATCGACTACTACCAACCCTCCGGAGTTTGCGAGCTTGGAGTCGCAAATAGTGTCAATGTAAGAGGTGCGTCGAACCATTACGTATCCCGCGCCGTCTTTTATCGAAGCGCCACGCAGCCAAGATATCGCCCTAGCATCGAATGGATGCTGAAACGCCGTAAGGGATACCATCACATTACCCATTAGCGGGAGCGTAGTGTCATCGGATACTGTACTCCCCGGTACGAAATTAGGCAGTTGAAATTGAACAAGGTGGTCAGCGTAGTTTAAAGCGCGAACTATTGGGCCTACCGGGGTGGTATACCCTTGCAGTGCAAATATAGATGCAAGGCCAGCCAAGACAGGAGTAACTAATCCGGGGGCAAGACTTTTCTCAGCACTCCAATTCGATGCTATGACCCGAACTACGTTCATCATCCCCAACGTCACTACAATAAACATGTGCTTCTTGATCGCGTAGTCTGATCCGTCGCCATGCAGCTTCAGTAGCGCAAATTGGAGGATAACGAGACCCACGGCTGCGACAACGGCTGAGCCCAACACCACATCGGTATATTCACCTTTGCCGTTCCAGTACCGACGTAAATTCCAAGCCCCTATCGCCCCACATATAAGTGCTACGGGCATAGCTGCAGGATATCCGAATACGAGATAACCATCATTCGAAGCAATTTGACGCATCACTCTGAAAGCCGGATTTGTAAAGACGATCAGGATCGCCCCAACAATCATTATCAATAAACAAACAGCATTCGCTCGACGCGTAGTTTTGCCTTTACCCCAATCGGTCCATAGTGGGAATGCCATCAAGGCACATCCAGCTGCAAGGATATGAACCGCGACCAACGGCTGAACCCACATAGTCGCGTAACCGGCCAGTAAAAATGTAGCTGTTTGCTTCCAGCCCTCTCTATTATTAACCGCCCAATACAGTGCACCAAAATAGAACGCATCAGCTACAAGCTGAGGATAGAAGTAGTTTTCAACTATCTCCCACCCTATCAGCGAGTGGGTGAACATGAGACCCAAGAAAGCCGCCGTTATGAGCAAGGCGCGCGTAATCGATCCAACGCCCACAAGCCCGATAATCAACACATAGCACAGATACAGCGAAACGATGGAGACAATAGATATCCCCACAAGCCCAGAACCGCCTATCCAGCCAATGACTACCGCCATCCAATGAGCCGCAGGGGGATAAAGCGCCATTGCGCCAATTCGCTCAAATGCGCCAGGCTGTACGCTCCCGTACCTCGACAACTCATCAACCAGAAGCAAATGCTGGACCAGATCAAAGCTACTTGTTTGAATGTAGCGGGCGAACCAAAAAGTCAAAAACGAGAGAATACAGAAACCAAGCAAGAGATGAATTCTTTGGAGCTCAAGTTTATTTTTCATTATTAAACCTGCATCGAAATTATTGACTGAGGCGCCATGCACCTGCGGCCGGGGCCAACGTTTTGGAGCTCAACAATTTCTGTATCATGCCTCATTACTCGAGCACCTTTCTTTGGTATTGACCGCAAACACAGCGACCGCAACTTCCGTTATTAACAATCAACGGAAGAGTTGCAACATGCGCACCCGCAAGCACACTTATAGACTCATGTTCTGCCAGCATCTCTGCCGGGCTATTAGTCAAAATTTACGCGTTCGCTTTCAACCACGAGCGGCATGTTGCGAATTTTGGTATGGACCGAACCCAGATACTCCCCAAGCATTCCCAGAAAAAGAATCTGGACCGAGCTGAAAAAGAACAGTGAAATGAGCAGTGGGGCGATACCCACCTGAAAAGAGTTCCAGAATACGAGCTTCGCGATCAGGAACCCGAATGCCGCCAGCAGGCTAAGTCCTGCAAGGACAGCGCCGCCCATTACCATGAGCCGAAGCGGCACTTTGGAATGGTTGGTGATTCCCAGCATGGCAATGTCATACAAGGTATAGAAGTTGTTGCTGGTGATACCGCGCATGCGCCGTGGTTGCTTGAACGGCACGGTGGCAATCGGGAAGCCGATTTCACACAGCAGACCACGGAAGTACGGATACGGATCGTCGATCTTCTTGAGAATGTCCAGGACCGCACGATCAAACAGGCCTGCGCCTGTTGCGTTCTGCACAAGCGGGACTTCGGAGATGCGAGTGACGAAGCGGTAGTAAGCGCGGCGTGCGATGAACATCAATCGCGACTCTTCGCTTTCTGGCTTCACCGCCATCACGGTCTTGAAGCCCTCCTCCCACTTTTTGACGAACTCTTCGATCATCTCTGGCGGGTCTTGCAGGTCGGAGGCGATCAGCACGGCCGCGTCGCCTCGCGCCTGAAGCAAAGCGTAGTACGGCGAGCGAATATGGCCGAAGTTTCGGGCATTCAGAATCAGCTTAACGCGATTGTCCTGTGCAGCCAGAGCACGCAACTTGACGATGCTGCTGTCAGTCGAGCAGTTATCAATGAAGATATGTTCGTAGTCGTAGTCAAGGCGGGACATCACCTCGACGATGCGCTGGTACAGCTCATCAATATTGGCTTCTTCGTTGTAGCAAGGGGTCACTATGCTGATGAGCTTACGCATAATTGAAAACATACCTGTTATTAATGACGAATGAGAGTAAAGCCATGGGCACGATTAGCGCGATGCCGGCTAAGTAGGGGTTTACGCCCAGCAACTTCAGCGCGGCGATCCCGGCCACGTTGGCTGCGTAGACAACGGCATAGCCGGCCACGAAACGAAAGATGAGTTTGTTGTTCTTCGAACCGAACACCAGGGCGCCAGTGCTCTTGAAGTTGAACAATACGCCCAGAATAGTGGCGAGCAGCAATGCCATGCTGTAATGCAGACCGAGGTAGAGGAAGCCGGCAAAGCAGCCGTAGCCGAACGCCGCGTTCAACATCCCCACCAACGCAAACCGGACCAATTTTATCTTGAGAAGCGCGTGAAGCCGTGGCCACGCTTTTTCAGTCTCTTGCATGCAGCGCCTGCCTGATCTCACGCAATACACCGCTTAGCGATGAATCGCCGGGTACATAGCCAAACAATTGCTCAGCCCTGTGATTGTGCGAATAGTAATGAGCCTTGGGTCCCGTAGCATTGACCCGCGCCTGCTCACCGGCAACCGTAAACTTCAGACCGAACTCCTCGCTCACCGCTGCCAGCAATTCGAACTTGCCCACCGGCGCAAGGCTGTAGCAGTCCACTGCATCGTTACCGGGAGGTGCCTGCAAAACACGGTCGATCAACTGCATGAAATCTGCAGGCGTGAGGTAATCGCGAAGCATGTCATCGGGCGCAACTTCCAGCACGGTTCCAGTATGCAGGGACCGCAGGATGTCACTGAGGAAGAACCGCGCCTCGCACGACTGGCGATGGCTGAAGTAGCTGAAGACTCGCACATCGGTGATGGCCGCTTCCGGCAGCGCTCGGTGGCGACACTCGGCCTGAAACTTGGCCGCGCCATACCAGTGCTGCGGCTGCAGCGCGTTGATGGGGAACACGGCAGCCGAGTCGTCAGTGATCGGCGCTGAGAAGTTGGTGCCGTAGGCGGCGCCGCTGCTCAGGTAGATGTATTTGCAGGCAGGGCGGCTACGCAAGTAGGCCAGCGCCAGATTGTCGTACTGCTCCGTGACGCTGAAAATCGCCTGGCCCATCTGTACGGCCCGCGCCGGATCGCCTACACCAACGAAGTTGATAACTGCATCGAACTCGCAGCTGTCATCGAAAGCGGCGTAGTCGAGAACCGCAAAGCCCTCGCGTGCCGCGATCATTTGCACGCCTGCGTCCAATTTGGCTGGCGTACGCACAAACAGCGTGCATGTGTACGCCGTGGATTGAGCGAGACTGGCTATCAGGTCCTTGGCGATGTGGCTGCTGGCTCCAAGGATGGCAACCTTCATTGACCCATGTCCAGCAACGGCGACTGCTCGTGGATAGGACGGCCGAACTCAAGGCGCGGTCGGCATTCGCGGGCGTCTGGCATTAATACTTCGATAAGCATCGGCTTACCGTTTGCCAGGAACTCCACGACCGCAGACTTGAACGCCTCCAGGTCGATCACGCTGCGCGAATCAATGCCGTAGGCTTCGCCCAATGCCTTGAATTGGGAGGTATAGCCATCCCAGTACGTCGAGGAGTTACGCCCCTCGAAATACATTTCCTGAAAGCCGCGCACCATGCCCAACGAGTGGTTGTTCAAGACCACGGTCAGGATAGGCAGCCGCTCACGGGCAATGATGTCCAGCTCTTGGATATTCAGCTGGGCCCCGCCGTCGCCGGTAATCACCACAACTGGCTTGCCACCTGCAACGCAGGCGCCCACTGCCGCCGGAATGGCAAAACCCATTGTGCCGAGACCGCCGGAGTGGTGCATGGCTTGACCGGGGTTCAGGCGCAAGGTGTGCGCCGCCCACATCTGGTTATTGCCTACATCGGCGACGTAATCGAGCGCCCGGCCTTCGGTCAATTCGTTGAGGGCACCGAACAAAGCGAAAGGGCTGAAACTCCAGTCGGTGTACTCGTCCTTGAACGATTGCTCGAATACCTGCGCCAAACTTGCATGCCAGGACGGCGGCGCGGATGGCAGCATCGGAGCGCGAGCAATGAAGGAGGCGAACACCCCTTCAAGGTCGGCGTGGATCGAATGCTGCGCCTTCACCCTGTTGTCCAGTTGAGCGGCATCCAGGTCGAATTGCACAATGTGCGCGTGTTGCGCGAAGGTTTCGGGCTTGGCGCCGGTTTGGCGTACGTCCATGCGGCTGCCGAGAACAATCAGCAGGTCGCAATGCTGCACGGCGTAGTTGGCCGCCCTCGTCCCGTAAGCACCGAGCATCCCGATGTAGTGCTCGCTGGCGGGCACCTTCTCGGCGCCCTTGAGGCTCGCAACGTGAGGGATGCCCAGTCTACGGACCTCGCTCAACCATTGGCTGAACTGAGGCGTATTCACGGCACCGCCACCGATCAGGAATAGCGGTTTCTGAGCTTTTTCCAACAACGCCCAGACGTCCGCATGCGAGTCTTTCTGCGCCGGCGCAACGTCCGACTCACGAGCCCATGCGTTCAGCAATTCCTCAAGCACAGCGTCGTCAACTTCGGCGCGCTGAACGTCCATGGGAATGTCCAGAAGCACGGGCCCTGGCCGGCCTTCGCGGGCGGTTGTAATCGCCTTGAGCAAGCAGGGAATCAGTTCGTCAACATGGGTGACCTGGTGAGCGTACTTGGTGATGCTGCTCACCAAGGCGACGCTGTCCAGTTCCTGGAAACCCTGCTGGCGGATAGCCCGTTCGCCCTTCAGCTCATGGGTGTTGACCTGGCCGGTCAGGAACAGGCACGGATGGCTGTCCAACCAGCAGTCTGCAATTCCTGTGATCAGGTTGGTGGCACCCGGGCCGCTTGTGCCCAGTGCCACGCCCATCACTTTGTGATTCGTCGCGCGTGCGACGGCGGATGCAGCGAAGGCGGCGCCTTGCTCATGGTGCATGGATACCAACTTGGTCTTGCCGAGTAAGTTAATACTGTCCACCAAGTGGGCAATCATTCCGCCGATGAGCTCGAAACCGTAGAGGACTTGAGTGTCCGCCAGAACCTTGGCTACTGCATCCGATGCTTTCATAAGTTAGAAACCGATCCCGAAGAACTCTTCCAGTTTTTCACCAACGTAGTCGAACTGCTCCTGACCCAGCGCCGGTTGCACGCCCAGCCAGAAAGTCTGGTTCATCGTACGGTCGGTATTGGTCAGTTCGCCCACTACGCGGTGCTCAACGCCATGGAAATACGGTTGGCGAGTCAGGTTGCCTGCGAACAGCAGACGGGTGCCGATCTTGTTCTGATCCAGGAACTTCAGCAGATCCACACGCTTGACGCCGGACGACTCTTTGAGAGTGACCGGGAAGCCGAACCAGGAAGGATCGCTGTTAGGCGTAGGCTCGGCGATTTCCAGGAAGTCGCTCAGGCTGGACAGACGCTCTTTCAGCAGCTGGAAGTTGCGCTTGCGGGTTGCGATGAACTCCGCCGCGCGGTCGAGCTGGGCCAGGCCGCAGGCCGCTTGCATGTCGGTGATCTTCAGGTTGTAGCCCAAGTGCGCATACACGTACTTATGGTCGTAACCTTGTGGCAGGCTGCCGAACTGCTGCCCGAAACGGTTGCCGCACGTGTCGTCGCAGCCTGGCGCGCAGTAGCAATCGCGGCCCCAGTCACGGAACGATTCAGCGATCATTCGCAGTTGAGCGTCGTTGGTGAACACCGCCCCGCCTTCGCCCATGGTGATGTGGTGAGCCGGGTAGAAGCTGAGCGTGCCGATGTCACCAAAGGTGCCGACCATCTTACCGTCGTAAGTCGCACCCAACGCGTCACAGCAATCTTCGACCAGCCACAGGTTGTACTTTTCGCACAGCGCCTTCACCTTGCCCAGATTGAACGGGTTGCCCAAGGTGTGAGCGAGCATGATGGCCTTGGTCTTGGGCGTGATGGCCGCTTCGATCAAGTCTGCATTGATGTTGTGGGTGTTCATTTCCACGTCGACGAACACAGGGATCGCGCCGAACTGAACAATCGGGTTGACGGTGGTCGGGAAACCCGCCGCAACGCCGATGACTTCGTCGCCCTTCTTGATTGCACGATCACCCAGTTTCGGTGAAGTGAGAGTGCTGAACGCAACCAGGTTGGCCGAAGAACCTGAGTTCACGGTCAGCAGGTGGTTCACGCCCAGGAACGCAGCGAGTTTCTTCTCGAATTCAGCGTTGAAGCGACCAGTGGTCAGCCAGCCGTCCAGCGAAGCCTCAACCATCAGCTGCAGTTCACGCGCGCCGATTACCTTGCCCGACGGAGGGATGACGGTTTCGCCCCCGACAAAGGGTTTGGCCGCCAAGGCAGTCTGGGCGTAGCGCTCAACGAGCTGGCTGATTTCCTGACGGAGCATATCGGGGGTCATAGTATTTCCTGCTCAAGCTAATTATCGGTTAGGCGCCAGTGGCATGGCTGCCATGTAGCTATTGATTTCTTCTACGCAACGGACATGCATGTCGGCACTCTCCATCCAGGCTCTGTGCCAGTTGACGATGCGAGTCAGCGTTGTTTCCAGGCCCCAGGTTGGTTCCCACTTCAGGTGAGCGCGGGCCTTGGATATGTCCAGTTTCAAATAGCGTGCTTCGTGCGGCTGTGGGTCATTGTCGAGCTGCCAGCTAGCGCCAGCACCCCACGCCTGCACCATGTGATCAAGTATCCATTCGACAGGCTGAGCGTCGTCGTCTCGCGGCCCGAAGTTCCAGCCCTGCGCAAACGAATGGCCATGCTCCCATAGGTGTTGGGCCAGAACAAGGTAACCGCTGAGCGGCTCAAGTACGTGCTGCCAAGGGCGGGTAGCCTTGGGATTACGGACTACCACGGGCTTGCCCTGTTCGACCGCACGCAAAATGTCCGGGATCAACCGGTCGTCGGCCCAATCGCCACCGCCGATGACATTGCCGGCGCGAGCCGAGGCCAGTGCAGCGGAGTGTTCGGTATTGAAGAACGAGTTGCGGTAGGCGCTGGTGACCAGTTCCACACAGCCTTTACTGTTGCTGTACGGATCGTGGCCACCCATGGGCTCATTCTCGCGATAGCCCCATTCCCATTCCTGGTTCTCGTAACATTTGTCGGTGGTGACATTGACAATGGCACGCAGGCCGGGGCATTTGCGCGCGGCCTCCAACACATGAACGGTGCCCATGACGTTAGTGGCGTAGGTTTCAACCGGTTCCCGGTACGACAGCCTGACCAGCGGCTGCGCCGCCATGTGAATCAGGATGTCCGGATTGAAGGCAACCATGCTTTCGGTCACAGCCTGCAGGTCGCGGATATCGCCGATTTGCGACTCCATGCCCTGCTCCACCTGCGCCTGCTCGAACAGTGAAGGCGTAGTCGGCGGCGCCAGGGCAAAGCCTTTCACCTGCGCCCCCATGCCCTGCAGCCACAGAGCCAGCCAGCTTCCTTTGAAGCCGGTGTGGCCGGTGAGGAAAACCTTTTTGTCTTTCCAGAAATCAGCGGAGACAGAAGCTTTCATAGTTGTTCTCAGTCCCAGAATTTCCAAGGCGCGTCGCCGCTCTGCCACAATTTCTCGAGCAGATTTTTATCGTGCAGGGTGTCCATCGGTTGCCAGAAGCCCGGGTGCTCGAAGGCCATCAGCTGGCCCTGTTCGGCGAGGCTCATCAACGGACCTTGTTCCCAGACCGTGCTGTCGCCTTCCAGATAATCCAGCACCTGCGGAGAAAGCACGAAGAAGCCGCCATTGATCATGGCGCCGTCACCTTTAGGCTTTTCCTTGAAGTTCAGCACCCGGCCTTCGGCGATGTCCAGTGCGCCAAAGCGGCCTGGCGGGAAGGTGGCGGTCAGCGTGGCGGCTTTGCCGTGGCTCTTGTGGAAGGCGACGGCAGCGCTGATGTCCATGCTTCCAACGCCATCGCCGTAGGTGAAGCAAAAAGCCTCATCATCGCGCACGTAGTCCGCAACCCTGCGCAGACGGCCGCCGGTCATGGACGTCTCGCCTGTATCGACCAACGTCACATTCCAGTCTTCAGCGCGCTGGTCGTGAACTTTCATGGTGTTTTCGCGCATGTTGAACGTGATGTCCGACGTGTGCAGGAAGTAGTTGGCGAAGTATTCCTTGATCATGTAGCCCTTGTAGCCACAGCAAATGATGAAATCATTGATGCCGTGAGAGGAGTACATTTTCATGATGTGCCAGAGAATCGGCTTGCCACCGATTTCAACCATTGGCTTGGGGCGAGTACCTGTCTCTTCGCTCAAGCGCGTACCCAGTCCGCCTGCCAGAATGACTGCTTTCATAACCGCTCCCTTGTTAATTCGAACTCACGAATGCATCGGAGTAAAAGTGTTTTACAGGCAGCCCGGCGCTCGTCAGGGCCTCACGGGCAGAATGAATCATGGTTTCCGAACCACAGGCATAAACCACCGCATGGGTAAGGTCGATGCCGTCATCAAGCAACGCGGCCTGTACGTAGCCAGTACGGCCCCGCCAGTCCGCATCAGGTCGAGACAGCACAGGAATAAAAGCTGCGTTCAATCCATCAAGTTGGGGTGCCCAGTAGAAGTCGCCAAGCGCCCGCCCGCCCCAATAGATGAGAATTTTCTTGCCCGTGACCAGTTCTGGAGTGCCCTGCAATTGCTCCAGGATGGCCTTCACGGGCGCAATACCGGTTCCGGTAGCGAGAAACACCAGCGTGCTGGCTTTTTTGTCCCGCAAGCAAAAAGTACCCAGCGGACCCTCCAGACGCAGAAGATCATTAGGTTTGGCGCTACCAAACCAGTAGCG
The DNA here is from genome assembly GCF_026153515.1 of Pseudomonas sp. KU26590. NCBI lineage: Bacteria > Pseudomonadati > Pseudomonadota > Gammaproteobacteria > Pseudomonadales > Pseudomonadaceae > Pseudomonas > Pseudomonas sp. KU26590. Next base: position 1,112,027 of record NZ_CP110644.1, on the reverse strand, counting down.
CGACATCGCGCCTTGCTCGACCTCGCGAATCTGAAGCTCCAGCTTGCCATCGTCACGCGGGGCGTTAGCCACGGAGTAACTGCGGCGCAAGCCACCCTCGCCAATAACATCGAGGTACTGACCTGGAAGGTACTGAAGCTTGCTGGCAGGCGGCACGCGCAGAATCACTTGAACGACGTTCCCCGCCAGACGGGTGATCGTATCGATGCGGCATGGGAGAGTTTTGACCTCTATCCCGCCCAGAGCACCTATGTCTTCAGCATCAATCTCTACATCGGTCACGGCGCGGCGGCAGCAGGTGAGAATCATGCCGGCCGCAAGATCCTCTTCAGTCAAAGACGTTTCGCCTTTGATGACCTCTGTTTCACCGCTGAGCACGGTGGTTTTGCAAACGCCACAACGACCCGTGCGACAGCTGTATTCAAGGGTGATGCCGGCTGCTTTGGCGCTATCCAGCATTGACGCGCCGGGCTCGGAACTGAATGACTGCCCGTTGTGGAGCTTTACTGAAACCATGGATTTACCGGATCTGAATACTGAAAGGCTGCAGTCATTGCTGCTTGCTGACGCCTGTGACAAGGTCTTGGAGACGATGAACATAACAAAAGCTGCGTGCGGAAGATGCTTCATGACCGGGGCGCGAATCTACCCGGTACGACGCACACATAGGGTGCTTCTGAAGATGCTTCGGGGGACGGAGTTTACACTCTGATGCCCTGTTAAGTGCAGGATTTTGCGACGCAGCAGGGGGAAGGATTTCCACCCAAGACGGGCCGGGCACGGTATTCAGCATGCTGGCCTAGTCCAGGCAGCCCTCTAACGCCTCGGACTAGCGAAGGACCGGGAAGCGGAATAGTCCAATGCTCTACTCAACTATGGGACGCATATTTCACCCTCCCTACTCGAGCCCATCGCCGGTTCCGTGTATATTTCCCGGCAAACTTTTCGCGCACGCCAGCAACCACTGCGACGCTGTCGGTTTCTGCCACCTATACGTCTATACGAACGGAGTTTGATCCCCGCATGAAAGCAATTGTTACCGGCATCACTGGTCAAGACGGCGCCTACCTGGCTGAACTGCTGCTTGGCAAGGGCTACACCGTCTACGGCACCTATCGTCGTACCAGTTCTGTCAATTTCTGGCGGATCGAAGAACTGGGCATCCAGAACAATCCAAACCTGCACCTGGTCGAGTACGACCTGACCGACCTGTCGGCCAGCATCCGCCTGCTGCAGACCACCGAAGCCACCGAGGTGTACAACCTCGCTGCGCAGAGCTTCGTGGGCGTTTCCTTCGAACAGCCAATCACCACCGCCGAAATCACCGGCCTGGGCGCTGTGAATCTGCTGGAAGCCATCCGTATCGTTAACCCGAAAGTCCGCTTCTACCAGGCGTCGACTTCCGAGATGTTCGGTAAGGTTCAGGCCATTCCTCAGGTTGAAGACACGCCGTTCTACCCGCGCAGCCCTTACGGCGTCGCCAAGCTGTACGCTCACTGGATGACCATCAACTATCGCGAGTCGTACGGCATTTTTGCGACCAGCGGCATTCTGTTCAACCACGAGTCGCCACTGCGCGGCCGTGAGTTCGTAACACGCAAAATCACTGACACCGTTGCCAAGATCAAGCTGGGTCTGCAGGACTCGCTGGTACTCGGCAACATGGACGCCAAGCGCGACTGGGGCTTTGCCAAAGAGTACGTCGAAGGCATGTGGCGCATGCTGCAGGCTGATGAGCCGGACACCTTCGTTCTGGCCACTAACCGCACTGAAACCGTCCGTGACTTCGTCGCGATGGCATTCAAGGCTGTCGGCATCACCATCAACTGGAGTGGTGAAGCAGAAGAAGAGAAAGGCACCTGCGCCGCCACTGGCAAGGTTCTGGTCTCGGTCAATCCGAAGTTCTACCGCCCGACCGAAGTTGAGCTGTTGATCGGTGACCCGGCCAAAGCCAAGGAAGTCCTGGGCTGGGAGCCTAAGACCAATCTGGAAGAGCTGTGCCGCATGATGGTCGAAGCGGACCTGCGTCGTAACGAAAAAGGGTTCTCGTTCTGATGAGTATCGCCGGCAAGCGAGCGCTGATAACGGGTATTCATGGATTTACGGGACGCTACATGGCCGCCGAGCTCACAGCCCAAGGCTGCGAGGTTGTTGGCCTGGGCAGCAATCCCTCCGATGAAGCCAATTATTATCAGGCCGACCTCACCGATCTGGTGGGTCTGAGCAAGCTGCTGGCGGACCTTCAGCCGGACATCGTCGTTCATCTCGCGGCGTTGGCATTTGTCGGGCACGGCGCGGCGGATGCGTTTTACCAGGTCAACCTGATTGGTACGCGCAACCTGCTCGAAGCCATCGCCAACTGCGGCAGAGCGCCTGAAAGCGTTTTGATCGCCAGCAGTGCCAACGTGTATGGCAATGCGTCGGAAGGGTTGCTCGATGAGAGCACCAGGCCAGCGCCCGCCAACGATTACGCCGTGAGCAAGCTGGCCATGGAGTACATGGCCAGTTTGTGGTTCGGACGGTTGCCGATCATCATCGCGCGCCCGTTCAACTACACCGGCGTCGGCCAGGCGGAAAACTTCCTGCTGCCGAAGATCGTCAAACACTTCCGAGAGAAGGCCGAAAAGATCGAGCTGGGCAACCTGGATGTCTGGCGCGATTTCAGCGACGTCCGTGCACTGGTGGCCGCTTATCGCGGGCTGCTCGAAGCCAAGCCTTTTGGTCAGTTCGTCAACGTCAGCTCAGGCAAGACTCACTCGCTGCGTGAAGTGATCGACATGTGTCGCGCCATCACCGGCCACGACCTCACCGTCGAAGTGAATCCTGCTTTCGTGCGGGCCAACGAGGTCAAGACCTTGTGCGGCGACAACAGCAAGCTGAAGTCGCTAGTCCCCGGCTGGCAGACACCCGAGCTGAGCGACACGCTTGGCTGGATGCTGGCCGACGCGTAACGCCGCTATACCCAACCCGAAGCGCTGTGAGGCGCTTCGGGTTTTCCTTTATTCTCCGCACCACACATCCCCGCTTTGCCCGCAACGCACCTATCGCGAGAACAGCGGACGTTATCGTTTCGTCAGAGAATCCTGATGACCAAAGTTTTGCACTTCTTCAAGACCTACTTCCCGGAAAGCAAGGGCGGTGGCGTCGAGCAAGTCATCTTCCAGCTGGCACAGGGTTGCCAGGCCCACGGGATTGAATCCCAGGTGCTGTCGCTGAGCAAACAAGGCGCGGCGCGTAACGAGACGGTCGGCAATCACATCGCGCACCGCTCCAAACAGGATCTATACGTCGCTTCTACAGGCTTTTCGCTGTCGGGCATTCGGGACTTCAAGGAGCTCGCGCGCGACGCTGACATCGTGCACTACCACTTCCCGTGGCCGTACATGGACATCGCGCACTTCGCCGCGCAGATCAAAAAGCCGACGGTGGTGAGTTACCACTCGGACATCATCAAGCAGAAAACGCTGGTCAAGCTGTATGCGCCGCTGATGAACCGGTTTCTGGGCAGCGTCGACCGGATTGTCGTGTCTTCGCCTAACTATGCCGCCAGCAGTGAGGTGCTGACCCGGTTCAGGGATAAAGTTGAGATCATTCCGTTTGGACTTGATCGGGCCACCTACCCTGCCCCGTCTCAGGCGAAACTCGAGCACTGGAAACAGCAATTGGGCGAGCGCTTCTTTCTGTTCGTGGGTGCGCTGCGCTACTACAAGGGTCTGGATTTCCTGCTTGAAGCCGCGCACAAGAATCGCCTGCCGGTGGTGATCATGGGCGGCGGGCATCAGGAGCTGGAGCTCAAGGCGAAGGCCAAGGCGCTCGGGCTTAGCAATGTCGTGTTTGTGGGCAGCCTGCCGGATGAGGACAAGAATGCGCTGCTGATGCTTTGTGAGGCGTTTGTGTTCCCGTCGCACCAGCGTTCGGAGTCTTTCGGCATCTCGTTGCTGGAAGCGGCGATGTACGGCAAGCCGATGATCTCCTGCGAGATGGGGACTGGCACCACGTTCATCAACATCGCGGACGAAACGGGGCTTGTTGTCCCGCCACGGGATTCAGATGCGTTAGCTGTAGCGATGAACACGCTGTGGAATGACAGAGAGCGGGCGAAGCAGATGGGGTTGAAGGCGGTGCAGCGGTTTGAGTCGATGTTTACGGCGCAGAAGATGGTGCAGGGGTATGCGGATCTTTATCAGGATGTGCTGCGCAGGCGTTAAGTGACTGGGTGAACTGGGTGTCCCAGCGGGACCGGCTTGAGCCGGGAAGGCGTCGGGCGTCACGTCGGCATATTGATGGCGTACAAACGGCCCTCTTCCCGGCTGAAGCCGGTCCTACTGACAGCACGCATTCATCCAGTGGGACTGGCTTTAGCCGGGAAGGCGTCGGGCGTCACACTGCAAAAGTGATTGTGCTCACACTGGCCTCTTCCCGGCTGAAGCAGGTCCTGCTGACAGCACGCATTCATCCAGTGGGACTGGCTTTAGCCGGGAAGGCGTCGGGCGTCACACTGCAAAAGTGATGCCTCACACTGGCCTCTTCCCGGCTGAAGCCGGTCCTACTGACAGCACGCATTCATCCAGTGCTACTGGCTTTAGCCGGGAAGGCGTCGGGCGTCACGTCGCAAATCTGATGGTGCGCACACTGGCCTCTTCCCGGCTGAAGCCGGTCCTACTGACAGCACGCATTCATCCAGTGGGACTGGCTTTAGCCGGGAAGGCGTCAAACTGCAAAAGTGATGGTGCTCACACTGGCCTCTTCCCGGCTGAAGCCGGTCCCACTGACAGCACGTATTCATCCAGTGGGACTGGCTTTAGCCGGGAAGGCGTCGGGCGTCACACTGCAAAAGTGATGCCTCACACTGGCCTCTTCCCGGCTGAAGCCGGTCCCACTGACAGCACGAGTTCATCCAGTGGGACTGGCTTTAGCCGGAAAAGCGTCGGGCGTCACACCGCAAAATTGATTGTGCTCACACTGGCCTCTTCCCGGCTGAAGCCGGTCCCACTGACAGCACGCATTCATCCAGTGGAACTGGCTTTAGCCGGGAAGGCGTCGGGCGTCACACTGCAAAAGTGATGCCTCACACTGGCCTCTTCCCGGCTGAAGCCGGTCCCACTGACAGCACGAGTTCATCCAGTGGGACTGGCTTTAGCCGGGAAGGCGTCAGGCGTCACACTGCAAAAGTGATGGTGCTCACACTGGCCTCTTCCCGGCTGAAGCCGGTCCTACTGACAGCACGCATTCATCCAGTGGGACTGGCTTTAGCCGGGAAGGCGTCGGGCGCCACGTCTGCATATTGATGGCGTACAAACGGCCCTCTTCCCGGCTGAAGCCGGTCCCACTCACAGCACGCATTCATCCAGTGGGCCTGGCTTTAGCCGGGAAGGCGTCAGGCGTCACGTCGGCATATTGATGGCGTACAAACGGCCCTCTTCCCGGCTGAAGCCGGTCCCACTGACAGCACGTATTCATCCAGTGGGACTGGCTTTAGCCGGGAAGGCGTCGGGCGTCACGTCGCAAATCTGATGGTGCGCACACTGGCCTCTTCCCGGCTGAAGCCGGTCCTACTGACAGCACGCATTCATCCAGTGGGACTGGCTTTAGCCGGGAAGGCGTCGGGCGTCACACTGCAAAAGTGATTGTGCTCACACTGGCCTCTTCCCGGCTGAAGCAGGTCCTGCTGACAGCACGCATTCATCCAGTGGGACTGGCTTTAGCCGGGAAGGCGTCGGGCGTCACACTGCAAAAGTGATGCCTCACACTGGCCTCTTCCCGGCTGAAGCCGGTCCTACTGACAGCACGCATTCATCCAGTGGGACTGGCTTTAGCCGGGAAGGCGTCGGGCGTCACACTGCAAAAGTGATGCCTCACACTGGCCTCTTCCCGGCTGAAGCCGGTCCTACTGACAGCACGCATTCATCCAGTGCTACTGGCTTTAGCCGGGAAGGCGTCGGGCGTCACGTCGCAAATCTGATGGTGCGCACACTGGCCTCTTCCCGGCTGAAGCCGGTCCTACTGACAGCACGCATTCATCCAGTGGGACTGGCTTTAGCCGGGAAGGCGTCAAACTGCAAAAGTGATGGTGCTCACACTGGCCTCTTCCCGGCTGAAGCCGGTCCCACATTGATCGCTCTGAAGTCCGGGCAATGGATCTTGCCCGGGCTGTGCCGCCATTCTTCTTATGGCTTGCGCTTGCGCGGTCCTGTGTTGAACACCGGCACTTTGCGCACTGGCTTGACCGCTGGCACGTCTGCCGCCGCTTCCCCGCTCTCCACCCACTTGCCCAGATTGCGTTTGCCGCCTCCGCCGCCGCTTTTCGGTTTCTTCGGCTTTTTCGGCTTTTTCAGAACCTGCCCGGTCGCGTCGGTGGCAGGTACGCGGTGTTCTGGAATGAAATCCGGTTCTTCGCGGCGCTGCAGAGTCTGGCGGGTAAGCATTTCGATGGCGCTGAGCAGGTCGACTTCGTCAGCGCACACCAGGGAGATCGCTTCACCGGTCTGGCCCGCGCGACCGGTGCGACCAATACGGTGGATGTAGTCTTCGGCAACGATCGGCAGGTCGAGGTTGACCACGGTCGGCAAGTCGTCGATGTCCAGACCGCGAGCCGCAACGTCGGTGGCGACGAGGATCTGCACGTCACCGCTCTTGAAGCGATCCAGCGCGCGCTGGCGAGTGGCTTGGGGTTTGTCGCCGTGAATGCCGTCTGCGTTGAGGCTCAGGCCTTGGAGGCGCTCCACCAACTGGTCGACGCCGACGCGGGTTTTCGCGAAGACCAGCACCTGACCCCAGCGATGCTTCTTGAACAGATGAATGAACAGCTCGCTCTTGCGCTTCTTGTCGACGGTGACGATCCACTGCTTGACCGATGATGCCGCCACATTGCGCGGGCTGACTTCGATGGTCAGCGGGTTGTCGAGCATCTGCCCGGCCAGCGCGCGAATCGCATCGGAGAAGGTTGCCGAGAACAGCAGCGTCTGGCGGCGCTTTGGCAGTGCGGCGTAGATGTCGCGCAGCTCTTCGGAGAAGCCGAGGTCGAGCATGCGATCGGCTTCGTCGAGGATCAGGGTCTGCAGCTGGGAGAACTTCACGGCGTTCTGGCGATACAGGTCGAGCAGGCGGCCGGGGGTGGCGACCAGCACGTCAACGCCTCGGCGCAGCTTCATCATTTGCGGGTTGATGCTGACGCCGCCGTAGGCTGCGTACGTGGTCAGCGGCAGGTGTTCGGCGTATTGCGCGATGGCTTCGTGAACCTGCTCGGCCAGTTCGCGGGTCGGCACCAGCACCAGCGCGCGCACGGAGTTGGCAGCGACCTTCGGGCCTTCCATGGTCAGGCGTTGCAGCAATGGCAGCGCGAAACCTGCGGTTTTGCCAGTGCCGGTCTGGGCGGCGGCCATGAGGTCGCGGCCTTCGAGCACGGGCGGAATCGCCTGGGCCTGAACGGGGGTGGGAGTCTGGTAGCCCAGTGTTTCGAGGGCACGCAGCAGGGGTTCGATCAGGCCGAGGGAGGCGAATGTCATTTCAGTACCGTTGGAAAAAGGTCAGCGCACAAGAGTCTGTAGAAGACAATGGCGCGCAGTTTACCCTTTCTGCAACGGTTTCTGCTTGCGCCACTGCGGCAGGCCGATGAGCACGACGGCGCTGATGATCACCGCCATCGCCGCACCTTCCGCCCAGCCGATGTGTTCCCCGGCGAACCACACGCCCAGCAACACCGCGACCGCCGGGTTGACGTAGCAATAGCTGGTCGCGGCGGCGGGCCGCACGTTCTTCAGCAGGTACATGTAGGAGCTGAACGCGACGATGGAGCCGAACACCACCAGATACGCCATCACCAGCCAGCCGGACACGCCGGGGGATTGGGTCATGCGTTCGCCGCTGATGAAGCTGCCAAGCAACAGCACCGCGCCGGCCACCAGCATTTCGCAGGCGCTGGCCATGGGTCCGGCGGGCAATGGCAGGTAGCGGCTCCACACCGAACCGAACGCCCAGGTCGCGGCGGCGAAGATCACCAGCGCGGCGCCCATGGGACTGGCTTGCAGGTTCGAGCCCAGGTTGAGCAAAGAGATGCCGACAAGGCCGAGCAAAATGCCGGCCCATTCCAGCCCGGTATTGCGATGGCCCCAGATCAGGCCGAACAACAACGTGAACAACGGCACCACAGCGACGGCCAGTGCCGCGACACCGGAAGCAACGCCTGCGTGTTCCGCAAGGGTCACGCCGCCATTGCCGCAGGCAAGCAACAGAAAGCCGATCATCCCTGCGGATTTCCACTGTTTCCAGGTCGGCATCGGCGCGCCACGAAAGCGCATGAAGGCAAACAGAATGGAGCCGGCAATAGTGAAGCGCACCCCGGCCATCATCAGCGGAGGCCAGGTTTCGATGCCGATGCGGATGGCGAGATAGGTTGAGCCCCAGATCACATAAAGCGCGAAAAAGGCTCCGATGAGCAGCAGGGGAAAACGGCGGGCGGCAGGCATGAAAGGCTCTAGTACAGTCGTTTATTGTGGGACTGATTCTAGAAATGTCCGAGCCGCCCATGTCAGCTACAACGGAGGTTTATTCGACCCATACACTTTTGCCGGCAAGGTGTTTTGCAGCCGCTGACGTGGGCGCGGCGAGATGATCGGGAAAGAAAGTACGCAAAACTCTCCAAATCATCTTCTCCCCAGCCAGAGCGCTTACTCCAGCCTCTTCCAGCGGTATTTCGTCGGCCTTGGAAAAAACCGCCTTCAGTCGCCAGAAAGCATGCCGACAACTTCATCAGGAATGGGCATTGAGCATCTTCGACCATGCCCTGCCGTACCTTCTCGAAGAGCCACACCATCGTTAAGACCAAGGCGGGTCAAACGCGCGTGAAGGTCATGTAGCCAGCTTTCAAACCTGGCTCAGCGGATTGAACTTGTCACCGATCCATACCCGATTATTGCGTCATTGACCTGGCCAGGCCTGCCTTGCCCCGGAGTTTCTACATGTGTTCGATGTGCGATGCGCTCGCCCTACTCTGGACGGACGGAGCGACCAGCCAAGGTGTGAGCCAACAGACAGCCACCAGCCAAGCGACGCTTGGGCACCTGACGCTTGATCAGCAAGCCAACTACCTGACTGATGGCTATTGGCACGACGCCTATGGCGGTTCCCAGCACCACTTTGACGTGCACGCCGGTGGGTCCCTCACCGTCAACCTGGCCAGCTTGAGCGCAAACGCTCAAGTTGTTGCCAGATATGCGCTGCAAACCTGGACCGATGTCAGTGGCATCAACTTCGTGGAAACCACCGCTGCCGCTGCAATCAATTTCAGCGAAAACAACAGCGGTGCATACAGCAGCTCCAATTATGCAGGCAGCATCATCTCGGCCAGCAGCGTCAACATCGCTTCGGATTGGGTGAATTACGGTTTGTATTACCAGCAAACCTACATTCATGAAATCGGCCACGCGCTGGGGTTGGGCCATGCGGGCAATTACAACGGCAGCGCGACCTTCCCCAACAATGCCTTCTATCAAGAGGACAGCTGGAAATATTCAGTGATGTCCTACTTCAGTCAGGACCAGAATACCTATTCCAATGCCTCTTTCGGCTATGTCGCTACTCCCATGCTGGCGGACATCGTAGCCATCCAGTCACTGTACGGCACCGCCGTCACCCGCACGGGTGACAATACCTACGGTTTCAACATCAACACCGTAACCGACTTCCCCCCCGGCCTGGTGGGGACGATCTATGATTCGGGCGGCAACGACACGATCAACGTCAGCACCTATGCCGGCGCTCAAACGGTCGATCTGAGAAGTGAAGCTTTTTCCAGCGTATACGGCGGTCTATCGAATATCGCCATCGCGCGCGGTACGGTTATCGAGAACGCCATAACGGGTGCAGGCGCGGATACGCTGATCGGCAATGCCAGTGACAACTTCCTCAACGGAAACGCGGGCAATGACCAGTTGTCAGGCGGCGATGGCAACGATCGGCTGATGGGTGGGGCGGGCTCGGACATGCTCAATGGTGGCAACGGCATCGATACCGCCTCGTATGCCGAAGCAGGTGCCCGCTACTTTGCAAACTACGATGCCGCGCTTGTGAGTGGTGCCAGCCTCAGCGTTCATGATGCGCAAACGTCCGATGTGGACAGACTTTCAAGCGTCGAAAAGCTGGCTTTCAGCGACCGCAATGCCAATCTTGACGAACTGCTCATGGCTTTTCACAGCCGGTATGGCGCCTTCAACGCCGAGAGTAACGCCACGGTTTCGTTGAGTTTTGGCACGGACCTTCATCATATCGCGCTCACCGAGGATCAGGCTGACATTGCCAGGCTCTACTCCCTGTTCGGTCGGACGCCCGATTATCAGGGCTTGAATGGCTGGCTGACGCAGCAGGCGATGGGCAGTTCGGATGCAGAGATTCGGGATGGCTTTCTGAATTCCGCTGAAGCGACGCAGCACTATGGCGGGCTTGGTGATCGGGACTTTGTCCTTGCCCTCTATCGGACCATTTTGCATCGCACAGGCGAAGAATCTGGTGTGTCGTCCTGGAGCATGCTGCTGCAGGCGGGTGGGAGTCGAACAACGGTCGCTGATGGCTTCCTGAATTCGCGCGAGAGCCATAACCTTTCTGAAGGCGAGACGGGGTTCATCAGGATCGTGGCTCATAACGCCTGGAACAATCTGGATATGGTGGTGGGCAAAGGCGTGGCAGCCGGCACGGCTGGCGACGATGAGATCAGTGAGCAAGAAGTCAGGCTTGACACCAACGCGGTTTCGCATCTGGCCGGCAACGCCGGTATCGACACCTTTATTTTCAACGACGTTGCATCCGCCTACACGATCAGCGCGCTCGATACCGACACGCTATCAGTCAGTCGTTCCACGGGAGCTGCGGCAAAATTTGAACTGAGTGGCTTCAATGTGCTCGATTTCGTAGATCACGAAGTGTTCGTTCTCGACGCGGCGCAGGCAAACACTGGTCGTCTCTTTACCATTCTGGATCGTGCTGCCGATATCGAAGGCCTGAAGTTCTGGCTGGCTCAGGGCGCCGCAGGCGCAACCGGTGCCCAGATGGCGGCTGGTTTTGTGCAATCTGCCGAATTTACCCAACGCCTGCCCGATGGCAGCAGCAATACAGCCTTTGTCGAACAGCTGTATCGCAATGTCCTGGACCGAGGCAGCGACGCTGACGGCCTTGCCTCTTGGGTCCACTCGCTGGAAGGCGGCACAAGCCGTGGGCAGGTCGCCTTCAGTATCGCCAACTCCGCGGAGTCTGCTGCACTGACTCAAGGCGATGCCGGCTTCATTCACCTCGTAGGGCATGCTGATTGGGTTTGAGGCACCTGCGCCAAAGACTGGCTAGAGCCCCCGATGCTTGCTGATCGCATCCGCAATCTTCTTCGCCGGGACTTTTTGCAGGGTGCACAGCAACTGGTGGGAAACGCCGTCGAGCCCATGGGTGTCGCGCAGCTGGTGGCCCAGGTGCAGCGTGAGGTTGGCGGCCATTTCCGCGTCGGCCATGGCCCGGTGAGCCTTGCCGGTGTGGGGCAAGCCAGCCCAACTGGTGAGCGTGCCGAGCTTGTGGTTCGGCGCATGGGGCAGGAGACGTCGCGCCAGCAGCATGGAGCAGGCAAAGCTCTGCACGCGATTGCGCTTGATGCGCGACAGCTCGAAGTCCCAGAACTTCTGGTCAAACGAGGCGTTGTGCGCCACCAGCGGCGTCAGGCCAACAAACTCGGCGACTTCGTTCATGACGTGCTCAGCGGACGGCGCCGTGCGCAGCATGCTGTTGCTGATACCAGTCAGGGACTCGGTGAAAAACGGGATGCGCACGCCGGCGTTCATAAGGCTTTGATAACGCTCAACGATAACGCCCTGCTCCACGATCACCACGGCGATTTCGGTGGCGCGGCAGTGGCTGCCGGGGGAAATGCCGGTGGTTTCGAAGTCGATGACGGCGATGCGTTCTTGCATGGGAGAGACCTTCAGAAATAGCTGGTTTTTGCGTTTTGCTCGGGAGCGCCTGGCTGATATCGCGTCGGACATCGCTTGCGTGTCGCGCCTCTGTAGGAGCTGTCGGAGCTAACGACGGTGGCGAACGCGGTGGCTCAGTTGGCGCATGTTTACCTGAACGGGCCGGGTTCGCCAGCAAGCCGGCTCCTACAGATTTGCGGCGCTTGTCAGCCTGCGCTACGTCACGCTCTGAGCAGCGGCCTGCCCACAATCGGAATATACGGCCGCGCGGATCAACGAATTGGCGGCGTTCGTTTGCCTGCGTTGCATCAAGTCTTGAGCAGCAACCCGCCCTCGATCGGCACATAACGACTCGCCGCGCGGATCAACGAGTTGGCGGTCAACCCCGGCACGCCGTAGGCAATCGCTTCGACGCCGTGCTTGCTGATGATGCGCTCCAGCAACAGGTCAAAATCGCCATCGCCGGACGCCAGCACGACTTCATCGACATTCGGCGCAACGTCCATGATGTCGATGGTGATGCCCACGTCCCAGTCGCCTTTGGCCGAGCCGTCACTGCGCTGGATGTAGGGTTTGAGTTTGACGGTAAAACCGAGGTTGCGCAGGATCTGCTGGAATTGCTGCTGCTTGCTGTCGCCACGGTCGATGGCATACGCATACGCCTCGACGATCTGCCCGCGCTGGCTGATGTCAGCCCACAGGGCGGCGTAATTGAAGTGACAACCGTGAGCCTGACGTACTGTGTAATACAGGTTCTGTACGTCGGCGAAGACCGCGATTCTTCTCACCCAAATTCCTCGATGCGCTGACAAGCGACAAGGGCCCGAAAACCGGACCGGCGCTCAGTATGCCAGTTTGGGGAGGGGATTGAAGGATTGGGTTGGAAGGCGATTGCGGGACGCGGTCTGTATTCCTGACACACCGCAGTCGCGACCCATCACACAACGGTGTAGGAGCGACCGGGGTGGCGCTCCACCTTGCCCGCGAAAAATAGTTCAGACGATAGAGATGTATCGTGTGTACCGACGTCTTCGCGGGCAAGCGCGCTCCTACAGGTATGAGGCTTGTACTTGCGATATCAGACGAACGAATCGTCATCGTCAAACATGCCGCCACCGGTGTCGCTGCCGTAATCGGTGTCGGCAAAGCCATTCGAATCACTGCCCCAGTTGTCATTGCCGGTACTGTCATTACCAGTGACGCGCTGCTGGTCATCACCCCAACCGCCGTTGCCGCCCTGATCATGTTCGGCGGCAGGCTGGGCCGGCTCCTCCTTGATGATCTCGACGACTTCCTGCGGCTGGCTGTTTTGGTGAAACAGGCTGCTGATGCCTTCCGCCAGCATCACGCCGCCGGCCACACCCGCTGCGGTTTTCAGCGCGCCGCCGAGGAAGCCACTGCCGACGGGTGCCGCCGGTGCCTGTTGCGGTTGGGCATAGTTCTGCTGTGGCTGAGCATAGTTTTGCTGCGGTGCGCTCGCAGGACCACTTTCACGCCAGCCGCCCGAGGAAGGCTGCGGATTGGAAGGACGGGAGAACGACGAAGCCGGCTGCTGAGCCTGTGGCTCGCGCGAACCGCCGCCGAAGATGCTCGACAGAAACCCGCCGCCGCTGCCGGACGGGGCAGGCGCCGCTGATTTGCCCCGCTCCAGTTCAGCCTGGAGCTGCTGAATCTGTTCGTCGCGCTGACGGCTCTGGGCCTCCAGCTGCTTGATCGCGACTTCCTGCACCAGGATCGACTGCGCCATGTAGTAAGGCGCAGCAGGCTGGCGAGTCAGGTGCTCCTTGATCAGCGCTTCGGCCTGCGCATCACGGGGGGCCGATTCGGTTTCTGCCTGCTTGAGTTTGCCAAACAAGCCGTCGATCAGGGTTTGTTCTTCGCTGTTCATGGCGACCTCGTTAGATTGCCGTAGGAATTCTGTTCTGAGCCATTGCTCGGACATATCCAGTAATGGGGCTGTTCAAGGGCGTTTCAATAGGATGTAAAAAAAGTTAAGAAGGCCGTTCTGCCGCCGCCGGTTGGCCGGTTCTGCGGCGCTACGTTACAGTGTCGGCCTGCTTATACCTGTGATCCGTTCATGAATCCGCTGACCCTTCTGCAAGACTCGTTTTACTTCTTCCGACGCAACTTCGGCAGCATTCTGACGCTTTGCCTGCCGCTGGTGGTGCTGGAGGCCCTGACCAAACAGCTCATCGGCCTCGGGCAAGGCACCGGGGTCTCGCAACTGTTGATCAGTCTGCTTTTCTACCCGCTGTACACCGGCGCGCTGATCCTTTTTATGGACGCCAAAACCCGGGGCGAAGAACCGGTCAAATCCAACCTGTGGACCGTCGCGTTGCGTATGTGGCCTACCTTTGCGGTGCTGACGGCGCTGAGCATGCTGCTGATCATGGCCGGCATGTCGCTGTTCATCCTGCCGGGCGTGTGGGTGATGATCAAACTGCAGCTGTCGGAATACTTGCTGGTGTTGCGCGGGATGGGGCCGCTGGAGGCGATGCGCGAAAGCTTCAGAATGACCCAGGGCCATGTGGTGCGGATATTCGTCTGCGTGGTGTGCGTTTATATCCCGCTCTCGCTGCTTGAGGCGCTGAGTTATTACGTGCTGCCAGACCAGCAAAGCCCAATGCTGTCGATCGCCGTGGACAGTGTATCCAGCTTCTTGCAGCTGCTTATCAGCGTGACGATGTTCCGGTTGTTCATGCTCATCGACCCACCCGCGCGGTCGGTCTAAGAAGATGACACGTCCGACGCGGTATCTGCTTTACCTCGCGGTAGGTGCCGGGCTGTTCGTGATACTGCTTTATGACATGACCTGGCACCCCGCCCGACACGAGAATGCGGCCGTGTCCTGCAATGCGATGGACGCAAAGCCACCGGTATTGGCGCCGGGTCAGACGCTCAAAGTGATGACCTGGAACATTCAGTACCTGGCCGGCAAACGCTATGTCTTCTGGTACGACCTGCCCGACGGCAGCGGCCCTGACGAGCGCCCGACCCCGGAAGACCTGGCGTACAACCTTGATGAAGTGGCGCGGGTCATTCGCGACGAGCAGCCAGACATCGTCTTGCTACAGGAAGTCGACGACGGCGCGAAGAACACCGACTACGGCAATCAACTCGCGCTGCTCCAGGCGCGCGTCGCCGATCTGTACCCCTGCAGCAGCGAGGCGTTTTACTGGAAGTCCGACTTCGTGCCGGATCGCCACATCTTCGGCAGCGTCGGCCGCAAACTGGCGACACTCAGCCGCTACCAAATGGACAGCGCCGAACGCCTGCACCTGCCCTCGCCGTCCGGCCATTTCATCAGCCGCCTGTTTCAACCTCAGCCGGCGCTGCTCGTCAGCTATCTGCCGCTAAAAGATGGCGGGCGCCTGGCAGTGACGAATACGCATCTAAGCGACGCTGAGTCGGGCAGCGACGTGCAACAGCGGCAAGTGACGGCGGTTCGTCAATTGCAACAAACCTTCGAACAGAACGGCACGCTGTGGATAAGTGGCGGCGATTTCAATCTGCTGCCGCAGGGGCAATATCAGCGGCTGCCCGCTGGACAGCGCGCGCCGTATTCGGCGCAGAGCGAGCTTCGGGGCTTGTGGGAAAGCTTCCCGATGATCCCGAGCAATGAAGACGTGACCGGTGAGGATCGTCGAAAGTGGTACACCCGTTTCCCCAATGACCCGAGCATCAGCGGTCCGGACCGGACGCAGGATTTTCTGTTCTACAGCCCAAAGCTGCAGCGGATCGAAGCGAGGGTGAGGCAGGCGGACACGTTGTTGATTTCTGATCACATGCCGGTGATAGCGCGGTTTTCGGTGCCGGTGCAGGGTAAGTGAGTCGCGCGTCAGTAGTGCTGGCAAATCTCCCAGACGCTATACCCGCTAAGGGCATGGATGCTGCGGAATGCGGAGTGCGGAGTGCGGTATCGGTAGGAGCGTGGCTTGTCCCGCGATCTGGCGCGAAGCGGCAGCCATTCGGTTGATGGTCGCGCGGGTTCTGAATGATGTCCCGATGCGGAGGTCGGTTGCTCCCGAGCGCAGATCGTCGGCAGGTTACACAATGGGCGACCGGGAATACGGCAGATACATCAATAGACTTCCATTGCGCCAAAGAACCCCGCCGGTACATCGGCGGGGTAAGGCATCTTAATGCTGGTAGATCGTGGCCACGTTGCCGCCGCCCGTCTGGCTGACGTTGGCGACCATGTTGTTACCGGCCTGAGTGACACCAACCAGGTTAGTGCTGCCTAACAAACCGCCGCCGACGCCGGTCTGGCTGACCACAGCGCGGTTGTTGTTGCCGGTCTGTAGCAGGGTTTCTTCGTTAAAGGCGCCGGTCTGGGTGCTGGACGAAAAGTTGTTGTTACCGCGCTGTTGGAATTCACCTTTCATCCCGTAGCCGGTCTGATACAGGGTGGCGGTGTTGAAGTCACCGCTCTGCAGCATGCTGGCGGAGCTCACTTGAGTGTTGGTTTGCTGAATGGAGCCGGTGTTGCTGTTGCCGTTCTGCTGCAGAATGGCCGACACCCGATTCGAGTTGTGCTGCTGCGAAACCGTACCGGTGTTGCCGTTGCCCGACTGTGTAACAGAGCCGGTCACCGTGTTGTTGTTGTTTTGTTGTGTAAGGTTGCCAACGTTATAGCTGCCCGACTGGGTAATGCCGCCCCCGACGATGGTGCTGTTACTTGCCTGGTAAAGACTCGCTGCGTTATAGCTCCCTCCGCCTTGAGTAATGCTGGCGCTTGTGCGGTTATTATTATCCTGGGCGATAGTGGCGGTACTGTAGCTGCCGGACTGGTCTAGCTCCGCGACTTGAGGCAGCGAACTACCGCCGCCCTTTTGCGTCACGGTTGCCGTATTGTTGTTTCCGGCCTGCTTGGCCGACGTGAAGTTGGAGAAACCATCCTGCTTGATTCTCAGAGTGCTGTAAGTCGCACTCTGAAGAGCGCCTGCGCCGTTCCGGGTTCCCGTCTGATTAATGTTGACCATCGACTGGGTCGCGCCTTGCTGCTCGGCATTCAGACTGTTACTTGTACCGTCCTGGGTGGTATTCACGGTGCTGGAGTCTGCCATGGCGGATCCAGACAGTGCAGCCAGGACTGCGAGGGACAGAAGTGCTTTACGTGCGTGCATGGAAAATCATCCTTTTTTAAAAGAACGGTGGGCATTGATCATCGAGAGTGGCCCGAAAACATTTGTGCTGCGGCATCAGATTCAATATCAGGGATGAATGTGCGGTACGTATGCCGTTGCAGCAACGAATGGTCGTCGGGCACTGCGGCCAAGGGCGCGAAGGCTGCCTTTTATTAGCCCCAACAGATTGGAGCCCTTGTTAGTTATATACGGGTTATCGCGCTTTGCCAGTCGACATGGGAAATAAACGTTCTCTTTTTATTGGCGCCAACTATCAACACCCATTCGTCCGACCGCCTTTAAAACAAACAACATGACCACCGACCTGAAACATGACGCCATTTTTCTGCCTGGAGCCATTGACCACATTCACAACGTTAATAGAGAAGCATCGAAAGCCTTTGCATCGGCGTCAGGAAATAAAACAATAAGTTATTGATCCGTTAATAAAGATGAGCTTTGTTGTTAACACGCTAAAGCATTAAACATTGATAAGGGCGGGCGACCCGCTGCTCGCTCCTGACTGAGAGTGAACAGCCGCCGGAGAAAATACCTCTTGGTGATAATCAATTCACGCAGCAGCGGGGCAGAATCACTTCCTCGGCTTCACACGCGCAGTCGGTTCAGCAATCAACGGATCGTCCGGCCAATAGTGCTTCGGGTACCGACCCTTCAAATCCTTCTTCACCTCGGCGTAGGTGCTGCGCCAGAAGTTGGCGAGGTCTTGGGTGACTTGCACCGGGCGGCGTGCGGGAGAAAGCAGGTGCAGCTTGACGATCTGCCGGCCGTTGGCGATGCGCGGGGTGTCGGCCAGGCCGAAGAGTTCCTGCAGGCGCACCGCCAGAATGGGTGGGGACTCGCTGTAATCCAGGCGTACCGATGAACCCGACGGCACGGTCAGGTGGTGCGGCGCCAACTCGTCCAGCCGCTGGGGCAAGGGCCATGGCAGCAGGTTGTGCAGGATCGATGACAGGTCCAGATTGCCGAAGTGGCTCAGTCGCGTGACCTTGCCCAGATACGGCAGCAGCCAGTGTTCCAGCGTCGCCAGCAACCCATCGTTGCTCACATCCGGCCACTCGCTTTCGCTGAGCTTTTGCAGATCCATCTGACGCAGCAGACCGACGCGCGCCTGCCACTGGCGCAGTTCCGGTGTCCAAGGCAGCAGCTCCAAGCCCTTGCGCCGGACCAGCGCCAGCAGCGCCTGCCCCCTTGCTGAATCGTCCAGCCCGGTGAGCGGCTCGCGGCTGATGATCAGCTCCCCGGCCTTACGCTGACGCTCCGCACGGAACACGCCCTCGCGCTCGTCCCAGTCCAGCTGATCGAACTGCGTCACCTGTTCGGCGAGCACTGTGTCGAACAGGTCGGGCTCGAACTCGGCGGCCAGATAGATGCGCTCCTCGCGCTGGCCCTGTCGGCTGCCCAGGTCGGCCACCACCAGCCACGGCTGTTTCATCAATGCGTCTGGCTCGGCGAACAAGGCGGCGCGGCCGTTGGCGAGTCGATACTCCGCGCCGCCGGCACGGCGTTGTTGTGCAACGCGATCGGGATAGGCCAGCGCCAGCAGCGCGCCAAGCCAGCGCGGGTGATCAGGATCGACGACCGACTTCCGCGCTGCGCCCCTCAGATACCCGCGATATTGCCGCGACAATTGCCGCGCTCGCTGCACGCCGCCCTGCGCGCCTTTCGCTGCGCGTTCTGCGCCCGCCAGCAACGTCAGCCGGCTGTGCAGATCGGCACCGCCGCCGCGCAGAATGTCGCGTTCCCCGAGCAACGCTGCGACGTCGCACGCCAGCGGCCCCAGGCCCAGTTCATGACCGCGCAGCAGCAAATGGGCGATGCGCGGGTGCGCGGGCACCTCCGCCATCGACTGGCCGTGGGTCGTGAGTGTCCAGTCTTCGCCCGGCTTGCGCGTCAGCGCGCCGAGCCGTGCCAGCAAGTCTTGCGCCTGGGCATAAGCGGCGGCAGGCGGCAGGTCCAGCCATGTGAGTTGCGCAGGTTCCACACCCCAGCGCGCCAGTTGCAATGCAAGGCCCGCAAGGTCGGCCTGAAGGATTTCCGCTGCCCCGTAGGCCGCCAACTGGTCGTGCTGCGCTTCGGACCACAGTCGATAACACACGCCCGGCTCAAGCCGCCCTGCCCGACCCGCCCGTTGAGTGGCGCTGGCCCGGGAGATGCGCTGCGTGTCGAGGCGGGTCATGCCGCTGCCGGGATCGAAACGCGGCACCCGCGCCAGCCCCGCGTCGATGACCACCCGCACGCCATCGATGGTCAGGCTGGTCTCGGCAATGTTGGTGGCCAGTACGACTTTGCGTTTGCCCTTGGGTGCTGGCTCGATCGCCGCACGCTGGGCGCTCAGGTCGAGCTCGCCATGCAACGGGCACAGCAGCACGTCGCTGCGATCGCCGACGGCCTCGGTCAGCTGTTGATTGACCCGACGAATTTCGGCCTGCCCCGGCAGGAATACCAGCACGCTGCCGGACTCGGTGCCCAGCGCGTCGAGCACGGTCTGCACCACCCGCGGCTCGATGAACTCCCCCGGCTGAAACGGCCGCCCCCACTGCATCGACACCGGGAACATGCGCCCTTCGCTGCTGATCACCGGCGCATCGTTGAGCAAGCTCGACAGCCGCGCGCCTTCAAGCGTCGCCGACATCAGCAAGATCTTCAGCGGCTGCTCGTCACGAAACAGCGCGCGACCGTTGAGGCTCAGGGCCAGTGCGAGGTCAGCGTCGAGGCTCCGTTCATGAAATTCGTCGAAGATCAGGAGACCGACACCTTCCAGCGAAGGGTCGTCCTGCAAGCGCCGGGTGAGGATGCCTTCGGTGACCACCTCGATGCGGGTGTTGGGGCCAACCTTGCTATCCAGGCGAATCCGGTAACCCACCGTCTCGCCGACGCCCTCGCCCAACTCCGACGCCAATCTTTCAGCAGCAGCACGAGCAGCCAGACGCCGGGGCTCCAGCATCAGGATCGTCTGCCCGGCCAACCACGACTCCCCCAAAAGCGCCAGCGGCACACGGGTGGTCTTGCCCGCGCCCGGCGGTGCTTCGAGCACGGCCTCGTCCCGGTCGGCAAGGGCCTGGCGCAAGGCGGGCAGAACGGCATCGATGGGCAAAGAATTCATGTGACCTCCAGAAACAGGGCGACGATTATACGGCGAGCCGATGCGGCTTTTGCTCATGCCTTCAACGAACTGTCTTCCCCCACGGATACTCTTATTGATTAGGCATTTGCCTTGTATAGTTGCGACTTCTTATGAGGAGATCCCCCATGCGCATTCCATCCCGATTGATTGGCGGTGTTCTGGTTGCCACGCTGCTGACGCAACTCACTGCATGCGGCAGTATTTTTTACCCGGATCGTCGCGGCCAGATTCAGGGCAGCGGCCGAATGGACCCGGCCATCGTGATACTCGACGCCATCGGCCTGTTGTTCTACATCATCCCGGGCGTGATCGCGTTCGGTGTGGACTTCGCCACTGGCGCAATCTACCTGCCAGGCGGCACTCACGCCCAGATCGATCCGCAAAAGCTCGAACCTGCCGTGCGCACTGACGGCACAATCGACAACGCCAAGCTGCAAGCCATCATTCAAACCGAGCTTGGCCGCACGCTGCCGCTGGATGACCCTCGTCTGATCCAGCACAAAGGCAGCACGCAGCAACTTGCCTCCCTGGGCCTTGTACCGTCCGCTTGAGCTTTATGATTTGAAGGAGGCGCCATGAGCACCAGTCCCGAGCACGCCCGCTTATTGCGTCTGGCAACCCGCGCCTCGCTTGCCGTGGCGAGCATTCTGATCGTCGCCAAAGCGGTGGCCTGGTGGTTCAGCGGCTCGGTCAGTCTGCTGGCCGGCCTCACGGACTCGATGCTCGATGGCGCCGCCTCATTCCTCAATCTACTGGCCGTGCATTACGCGTTGCGCCCGGCCGATGACGATCATCGGTATGGGCATGGCAAGGCAGAAGCGCTGTCGGGCATGGCTCAGGCGCTGTTCATCGCGGTGAGTGCGTTTTTGATCGGGTTTCAGGCGGTCGACCGCATCCAGCACCCGCAACCCCTCGGTGATCCGGGTTTGGGCTTGCTGGTGATGGTGTTGTCTATTGGCCTGACGATCGCGTTGCTGATGTTGCAGCACCGCGTGGTGAAGGCCACCGGTTCAGCGGCGATACGCGCGGACTCCCTGCACTATCGCTCTGACCTGCTGCTCAACTTCAGCATCATGCTGGCGCTGGGTCTGGCCTATTTCGGCTACTCCCAGCTGGACGCTTATTTTGGTCTGGCGATCTCTTTCTACATTTTGTGGAGCGCGATTTCCATTGCCCGGGAGACGGTGTCGGTGCTGATGGACGCTGAGCTGCCTGTGGATGTCAGCGCCAAAATGCTCGAACTGGCCGAGGCCGTGCCGGGCGTACTGGGCGCCCACGACCTACGCACGCGGATTTCGGGCAATCACTGGTTTGTGCAGTTGCACCTGGAGTTGCCGGGCACGCTGACGCTGTCGGTGGCGCACGATTTGTGCGAGCGGGTGGAAGCGGCGATTCAGGACGAATTCCCCAAAGCCGAAGTGCTGGTGCACGCGGATCCGCAGGAAGTGGTGGGTCGCGGGGATGGACCGGTTTTGAATTGAAGGCGTCAGGCGTCACACCTCGAATCTGATGGCGATCAAACCGGCCTCTTCCCGGCTGAAGCCGGTCCCACTGACTGACCGCATGCGCCTGGTGGGACCGGCTTTAGCCGGGAAGGCGTCAGGCTTCACACCACAAATCTGATGGCGATCAAACCGACCTCTTCCCGGCTGAAGCCGGTCCCACTGACTGACGGCGTTCACCTAGTGGGACTGGCTTTAGCCGGGAAGGCGTCGGGCGTCACGCCGCAAATCTGATGGCATTCACACCGGCCTCTTCCCGGCTGAAGCCGGTCCCACTGACTGACCGCGTCCACTTAGTGGGACTGGCTTTAGCCGGGAAGGCGTCGGGCGTCACGCCGCAAATCTGATGGCATTCACACCGGCCTCTTCCCGGCTGAAGCCGGTCCTACTTAAAAACCTCGCGCACGTGCTGGCGGACTGGCTTCACTGGCGATGTTCGGTCTTACGCGGGCTATTGTAGGAGCGCGCTTGCCCGCGAAACCGGTTAATCAGGCATTACAGTTGTCGCAGTTCAAACGCCTTCGCGGGCAAGCTCCTACAGGATGCGCGTCAGCCAGCATTATTTTGTCTCCCGCACTGCCCCTTAGGCTGGCCCCGCGGCAGTACTTAGTGGGACCGGCTTTAGCCGGGAAGGCGCCGGGCGTCACGCCGCAAATCTGATGGCATTCACACCGGCCTCTTCCCGGCTGAAGCCGGTCCTACAAAAACAGTGAGGCGCTGCGCATCCTGCATCCCAAGCTACAAGCCCGCATTCACTGCTGAATGCTATACCCCCGCTGTGCATAACAACTGGCCATCGCCTGTCGGTAAACGCCCAGCACTTCCGGTGCTGGTTGATAGGCTGCGCCCGCCGGGTCGAAGTTGCTTTGCTGCACAGCGTAGCGGTAGCAGTCGTAGCGGTCCTGTTCGATTTCCTGTTGCGGCTTGCCTTCAGGCGGATAGGCGACAACATCGTACGGGTTCGCTGCCTGCTGAACGGGCTGCGGCTGCTGAGGCGAATACACCGGCTCGACGTTCTGCGGAGGCTCGGCGACTACGTATTCCTGGGTGCTCTGCTCGTAGGTGTAATAGGTGCCGGCAGCGACGAAGAACAAGGCGCTGCCGAGCCAAACCTGTTGCGCGTAGTCCGGCAGGTAGCGCACGCGAACGCCGCGGGGAGGCTCGACGACCACATAGCGCGGACCTTGCGGGCGATACCAGTAACCGCCTGAGTAGAAGTAATCGCCACCGCGATACGGCACGCGGGAATACCCGCCCGGCATGCGGTCGATCTGGTAACCGGGGCGGTAACGCGGGCCCGATCCCCAGCCGTCCCCACGACCGCCGGGGCGGCCGGCCTGCCAGTTACCGTTGTCGGGGCGACGGTCGCCGCCGCGCCAGCGGTTGTCCTGGGGCTGATCGCGGTAGAAGCCCTGACGAGGCTCCTGGGTCTGCACTACCGTGTCCGGCCGTCCCTGAATCGAAAGGTTGCCCTGACGGTCCTGCAACTGACGCTGTTGTTGCTGCTGGTCTTGCTGGCGTCGTTGCTGATCCTGCTGTTGCTGGCGTTGTTGTTGTTGCTGCTGCTGCTGCTGCTGCTGGCGCTGATCGTCACGCTGCTGATTGCGTTCACGGTCCTGCTGCTGGCGCTGCTGATTGGCGCGCTCTTGCTGGTTCTGCTGAATCTGGCGCTGCTGCTGCACCTGTTCCTGCTGGCGCTGCTGTTGCTGTTGCTGTTGCTGCTGATTCTGCTGTTGCTGGCGTTGTTGCTGCTGCTCACGCTGCTGGTTGTCGCTGAAGCCGCGCTGGTTCTCCTGCTGCTGGCGCTGCATCTCGAAACCGCGCTGTTGCTGTTGGTGCTGCTGCTCGTTGCGCTGCTGCTGCTGCTGCTGTTGTTGCTGCTGTTGATTGTTGTCGTCGGCCAACACCTGAGCACTGATGCTCAAGGCCAAGAGACTGACACCTGCCAAACGCCAGATGCGCGTGTTCATGCTTTCCTCACTAAGGCGCGGATACCTATGGGATAGGACTGCGAGTCGGGTGCGCCGTTCGCCGCACTCTATCAGCGTGGCGGATGAAACTATAGAAGCGCGCGCTGCGGTCCAGGCCAAAAGCCGGGCACAAAAAAAGAGGGCTCGATGGCCCTCTCTGGAATGCTTCGTCCTGGCTCGACGCTTTTGACGTCGGCTCACCTCGCATCGTCTTCTGGACAGTGCGTAGCCCGGTGGCCTGGTCAACCCTGTCGGGCTGGAGGCCGCGGCTGGCCTGATTCGGCGGGCCGCGCTGGACGCTGTGTCCGGGCAGTGATTCTGGTTAAAAGAATAGGCTTTGGCGGACGGCACAGGATTGCGAATATTGCCGAGATAAACATCACTTGCGCAATAATTCACTTCAGATCAATAATCCTGCGCAATCCATTCAATAAAGGCGCTTATCGTGAGCAAGCTCGACAGATATGACTTGAGTATTTTGGCCGAACTGCAAAAGGATGCGCGCATCTCCAATCAGGAGCTGGCCGAGCGCATTGGCCTGTCGCCCTCGCCCTGCTCCCGTCGCGTCAAACAGCTGGAAGACGACGGTTATATCGTCGGCCAGGTCGCGCTGCTGGACCGCAAGAAGCTGGGCCTTAGCCTGACGGCCTACGTGCTGATCGGCATGGATCGCCACACGCCCGACCGCTTCGAGAACTTCGAGCAGCAAATCCGTAACCTGCCGCAGGTTCTGGAGTGCAGCCTGGTGACCGGTATCGACGCCGATTACCAACTGAAGGTGGTCGTCCCGGACATGGATCACTATCAGAAGTTTCTGCTTGGCCATCTGACACGCATCGACGGCGTGACGAGCGTGCGCTCCAGCTTCGTGCTCAATCAGGTACTGGCGAGCACCGAATTGCCGCTGGTGCATTTGCGCGGCTGAACCGCCAATGCAGATTGTAGGAGCGCGCTTGGTCCGGTCCGCATCCGGACGTAAGCGGTGGGTCAGCAACACATTGGCTGACTGACGGAACACATTCGCGGGCAAGCGCGCTCCTACAGTGGATTCAGGTGGCATTCCGAATGGTGTCTGGTAGCGAGCCCATCAACTAGAGCTTCGCCGGCACTTCCCGCCATTGCCCTTGATTCAGCCCTTCAAGGCTCCAGTCGCCGATCCGCACGCGCACCAGTCGCAACGTTGGCAGCCCGACCGCCGCGGTCATCCTGCGCACCTGCCGGTTGCGTCCTTCCTTGATGACCAGTTCCAGCCAACTGGTCGGCACGCTTTTGCGAAAGCGCACCGGCGGGTCGCGCGGCCACAGTTCCGGTTCGTCCAGCTGCCGGGCCTGTGCAGGAAGCGTCGGGCCGTCGTTCAGCTCGACGCCGTCACGCAGCGTCTGCAGCTGCTCTTCGGTCGGCTCGCCCTCCACCTGCACCCAATAGGTTTTCGCCAGTTTGTGCTTGGGGTCGGCGATACGCGCTTGCAGTTGGCCGTCGTTGGTCAGCAGCAGCAGGCCTTCGCTGTCGCGATCCAGACGGCCGGCCGGGTAGATGCCGGGGACGTCGATGAAATCCTTGAGCGTCGCCCGGCCTTCGCCATCACTGAACTGAGTCAGCACGTCGAAGGGTTTGTTAAACAGAATCAGCCGAGGTTCGGCGGGTGGTGCTTTGGCGACACGCCGGGGGGCGCCCGTGCGATCAGGCGAAGGACGGCGGGAATCGGGACGTTGGTTGCGGGGCATGGGGAACCGGTAAAAAATGACGGAAACGGAAAGGACCACGAAACAGAAAGGGCCACTTTAGTGGCCCTTTCGTTGAACGCCTAGCGCCTTAACGGAACGGCGGCTCATCGAAGCTACGCAGTTTGCGCGAATGCAGCGAGTTGAGCTGCGTGCGCATCAGGTCCAGCGCGGCGATGCCGATCTTCAAGTGCTGGGTGACCGCACGCTCATAAAACGCGTTGGCCGAGCCCGGCAGCTTGATCTCGCTGTGCAGCGGTTTGTCCGAGACGCAGAGCAAGGTCCCGTAAGGCACCCGCAGGCGATAACCCTGGGCCGCGATGGTGCCGCTTTCCATGTCCACCGCCACGGCGCGGGACAGGTTGATCAGCGGTCGTTCCTGGGCCCAGCGCAGCTCCCAGTTGCGATCGTCGTAGGTCAGGACCGTGCCGGTGCGCAGACGCTTCTTCAGGTCGTCGCCGCGTTCGCCTGTGACCTGGGCCGCCGACTCCTGCAACGCCATTTGCACCTCGGCCAGCGCCGGGATCGGGATGTTCGGCGGCAGCACGCGGTCAAGAATACCGTCGCGACGCATGTAGGCGTGGGCGAGCACATAGTCACCGATGGTCTGCGACTGACGCAGGCCGCCGCAGTGACCAATCATCAGCCAGCAATGCGGACGCAATACCGCGAGGTGGTCGGTGATGTTTTTGGCGTTGGACGGGCCGACGCCGATGTTGACCAATGTCACGCCATGGCCGTCTTCGGCGATCAGGTGGTACGCCGGCATCTGGTAACGGTGCCAGACCACGCCGGAGACGATGGCCTGGGCTTCGCCGTAATCCATGCTCTTGTCGACGATGACGTTGCCCGGCAAAACCATCTTCACGAAGCGCGGGTCGTCGCGCAGTTTTTCCAGGCCATGCACGATGAACTGGTCGACGTAGCGGTGGTAGTTGGTCAGCAGGATCCACGGCTGAACATGACGCCAGTCGCTGCCGGTGTAATGCACCAGACGGCGCAGCGAGAAATCCACACGGGCGGCGTCGAACAGCGCGAGCGGCAGCGGATCGGTGTTGGCCCAGTCGTACAGACCGTCAGCGATGCCATCGGTGGCCGCCGACAAATCGGTGCTCGGGAAGACGCGGGCCAGGGTCGCGGCGGTGACGCCGGTACCGGCCAGTTCATCGCCCTGCTCGACCACGTAGGGGTACGGAATGTTCTGTTCGCTGACGCCCACTTCCACCGTCACGGTGAAGTCGTTCATCAGCGGCACAAGCTGTTCGAGCAGGTATTTGCGGAACGCCGCCGGGTGGGTGACGGTGACGCTGTAGGTGCCGGGCAGCTGAACCTTGGCGTAGGCGCGCGTGGTCAACGGCACTTCGCCCTGGCAGTGGTAGGTCAGGCGCAGCTCGGGGTAGCGGAACGTCAGACGCTCGGCAGCAGTTGGTTCGACGCGGTCTTTCAGGTAGCGCTTGAGCGCCTGGCTCAAGGCGGTGGTTGCCCGTGCGTGCAGCTCAGCGAGCCGGTCAACGGCGTGTTCGGCAGTTTCTACGACAATGAAAGCTTCGGTCACGATGCATATCCTTCTGATCTTGCAAGCGCATATCTTGCCTGCAACAGATGACGAAGGCACGAGTTGTGTCAGAGAGGCCTGCTCCGGATATCCCGTGTGGGAGCGCGCTTGCCCGCGAAAAATGTGGCATTGACTGAATGTGTGCCTGACACACCCCATTTCACAGGCGGCGCACACACAGATCATCCGATTTGCGGCGATGACCTCGCGACCAACGCCTGAACATCCACCCCGCGTGGCAAGGCACCGTAGACGCGCCCCGGCCGTTCCAGGCGTCCGGCAATAAACCCGTCGCTGACCACGGCATTGCCCGCTTCCAGCAGCAATTTCGCCTGCAACGCCACGGCGATGTCTTCGGTCAGTTGCCGGGCGCGGTACTGGACGTCGCCGGTGTCCTGAAACGCTTCCTTCAAACCATGAATATGCGCGGCCAGACGCTTGTCACCATGACCGTCGCCAAGCTCATCGAACAGCGCATCCAGCACGCCGGGCTCTTTGGACAACGCGCGCAGGACGTCCAGGCACTGCACATTGCCGGAACCCTCCCACGTCGAATTGACCGGCGCCTCACGGTAAAGTCGCGGCAGAATGGTGTCCTCTACATACCCTGCACCGCCCATGCATTCCGCCGCTTCGTTGATCATTGCCGGCGCGCGTTTGCAGATCCAGTACTTGCCCACCGCCGTCACCAGCCTCGCGAAACGGGCTTCGTGGCCGCCATCCAGGCGCTCCAGCGAGCGTCCCATGCGCAGGGTCAGTGCGAGGGCCGCTTCGCTTTCCAGCGCCAGATCGGCGAGCACGTTTTGCATGAGCGGCTGCTCGCTGAGCACACGACCGCTGACGCTGCGGTGGGCGCAGTGGTGCGCGGCCTGGGTCAGGGCCTGACGCATCAGTGCGCTGGAACCGGTCATGCAGTCGAATCGGGTCATCGCCACCATTTCGATGATGGTCGGCACGCCACGCCCCTCTTCGCCCACCATCCAGGCCAGGGCGCCGCGCAATTCCACTTCGCTGGACGCGTTGGACCAGTTGCCCAGTTTGTTCTTCAGCCGCTGTATGTAGAACTGGTTGCGGGTGTCGTCCGGGCGATGGCGCGGCAGCAGGAAACAGGTCAGGCCTTTGTCGGTCTGCGCCAGGGTGAGAAAGGCGTCGCACATGGGCGCCGAGCAAAACCATTTGTGCCCGACCAGTTCATAGGCCTGACCGGGCCCGGGCTGGCCGACCGGATAGGCCCGCGTGGTGTTGGCGCGCACGTCGGTGCCACCCTGTTTCTCGGTCATGGCCATGCCGATGGTCGCGCCAGCCTTGTGCGCGATGCCTACGTTGCGCGGGTCGTAGTGGGTGGCGAGGATCTTCGGCAGCCAGGTCTCGGCCAGATCCGGTTGAAGGCGCAGGGCCGGCACGCTGGCGAAGGTCATGGTGAGCGGACAACCGCTGCCTGCCTCGGCCTGGGTGTGCAAATAGCTCATCGCCGCGCGGGCGACGTGGGCGCCTTCGCGGGGATCGGTCCACGGCAGCGACGGAATACCGTGCTCGACCGCCGTTTGCATCAGTTGGTGGTACGCGGGATGAAACTCCACGAGATCGATGCGATGGCCGTAGCGGTCATGGCTGGCGAATACCGGTTTGTTCTGATTGGCGAGGAAACCTGCTTCCATCAACGGGCCACCGGCCAGCGCGCCATAGGCGTGGATTCGGTCCTGCGCCCAACCCGCGCCGAAGCGCTGCGACCACTCTTGCAGCGGCAGGTCGATTCGATACAGGTTGGTGCCGTCCAGAGAAGGCGGCTGATTGGTGACCTCGTGGGTCTCGGCGAACTGATGCAGGTTGATGCGCTGGTCCATGAGGCGACTCCGGTCCGGGCAGCACGCGGCGGTCGTGCAGGTGACTCAGTGAATCACGCACCCCGCCCCGGCGACAGCGCCATAGAAGACGAAATCACGGCGGTTTTGCCTTGTCGATGGCTGGCAACAGAGTTGATGCACATCGCGCGGGATGCACGGCCCATGTAGGAGTGACCGGGGTGGCGCTCCACCTTGCTCGCGATTGCGGTGGGTCAATTGGCATACCCGTCACAGACACACCGCAATTCGCGGGCAAGCGCGCTCCTACACCGATCTATGTCAGGCGCGGGATGTCCGGCGTATGAAAATATCTGTAGGAGCGCGGCTTGTCCCGCGATCTGGCGCACAGCGGCAGCACACCTGCCATCGATTTCTCCCTGACCGCCGCATGCACCGATTCGACGACCGGTTCCCGGCCGATCGCGGGACAAGCCACGCTCCTACACTGGGGACGCGGCGATCTGTACGTCCAGGCTCAAGTCTGACGCACCGCCTTCGCGGGCAAGCGCGCTCCTACACCGATCTATGTCAGGCGCGGGACGTCCGGCGTATGAAAATACCTGTAGGAGCGTGGCTTGTCCCGCGATCTGGCGCGCAGCGGCAGCACACCTGCCATCGATTTCTCCCTGATCCACCGCATGCACCGATTCGACGACCGGTTCCCGGCCGATCGCGGGACAAGCCACGCTCCTACACTGGGGACGCGGCGATCTGTACGTCCAGGCTCAAGTCTGACGCACCGCCTTCGCGGGCAAGCGCGCTCCTACACCGATCTACGTCAGGCGCGGGATGTCCGGGGTATGAAAATATCTGTAGGAGCGTGGCTTGTCCCGCGATCTGGCGCGCAGCGGCAGCACACCTGCCATCGATTTCTGCCTGATCGACCGCATGCACCGATTCAACGACCGGTTCCCGGCCGATCGCGGGACAAGCCACGCTCCTACACTGGGGACGCGGCGATCTGTACGTCCAGGCTCAAGTCTGACGCACCGCCTTCGCGGGCAAGCGCGCTCCTACACCGATCTACGTCAGGCGCGGGACGTCCGGCGTATGAAAATATCTGTAGGAGCGTGGCTTGTCCCGCGATCTGGCGCGCAGCGGCAGCACACCTGCCATCGATTTCTGCCTAATCGACCGCATGCACCGATTCAACGACCGGTTCCCGGCCGATCGCGGGACAAGCCACGCTCCTACGCCGATTGCGTGGCGATCTTCACGTCCAGGCTCAAACGGAACTGGCTGCCATTGCCCGGTTCGGACTGATGGCTCAGGCGCCCGCCCTGCAATTCAATCAGCTGTCGGCAGATCGCAAGACCGATGCCCAGCCCGCCGTATTCCCGCGTCGTCGATCCATCCACCTGGAAGAAGTTGGCGTACAGCGTCTCCTCATCAAGGCGGCTGAAGCCGATGCCTGTGTCGATGACGTCGATCACCAGCCGCACGTGTTCGGCGTCTGCGCGCTGGCCGTTGACGCGGACTCTGATCGAACCGGTTTTGGTGAACTTGATCGCGTTGTCCAGCAGGCACTCCAGGCACTGACGCAACTTGACGCCGTCACCCTCGAGGCTGTCCGGCAGTGTCTCGTCCAGCCCCACACTCAGCGCCAGCGCCTTGCTACGGGCCAGCGGCTCGAAGCCACTGCGCAGTTGAAACAGCACATGACGCAGGCTGAACGGCTCGTTGCGCACGATGACCCGGCCGGCTTGCAGTTCGGTCAGCGTGAGGATGCCGTTGACGATGCCCATCATGTTTTGCGCCGAGTCGGCAGCGGTCTGGCGATACAGCTCGATCTCGCTGTCGGCCACGTCCATCTGCATCAGCTCCAGCGAACCGATGACGCCGTTCATGGGCGTGCGCAATTCATGGGTGAGCGTGGCCAGAAACTCATCCTTCAATCGATTACTAACCGCCAATTGCTGGTTGAGGGTTTCAAGCCCCTGCTGCGATTGCGCCATGATCTGCGCTTCGCGCTCGCGCATGGCGTTGATGCGGTCGGCCAGCGCAAGCGACAATAACGCCACTTCGATCACCGAACCGATCTGGCTGGCGTACATGGTCCAGAAGTTGTTGGGCAGATGCCCGAGGAGCATGGTCGCGTTGATCATCCCGCCGATCAGGAACGCCGACCAGCCGATGATGAAGTACCGCGCGACCCGCCGGCCCTTGAACCACGCTGCCAGCCCGATCACCAGCACCACGGGCGTAAACAGCAATACCAGCCCGGTCACCAGGCGCAGCGCAACGCCGTAATCCATGCTCAACGCGAGCGCCATGATCATCGCCGCGCAGACCATCATCAGCAGCAACGGCACGTCCACCCAGCGGCCCAGGGTTGCCGTCTGCAGGAATTTGCGGGTGAACTGGCTGGCAAACAGGATCGCCGCGGCGATAAGGAAGGTGGTTGAGGTATTGGCCCACCACGGGTTGTCCGGCCAGAAATACTCGATCGCCGCGCCGTTGACCGACACCTGATACAGGCCGAAGCAGGTGATGTAGAGGATGTAATACAGGTACGCGGTGTCGCGAACGCTGAGGTAGATGAACAGGTTGTAGACCAGCATTACCGCCAGCACGCCGTAGATCATGCCGAGGATGTACAGGCGCGACGGCTGCTCTTCGATATAGGCGTGACTGGCCCACAGATTGAGCGGCGCCTGCACCGAGCCGTGGCTGGCGACGCGCAGGTAAACGGTCTTGGTCTCGTGGGCGTTCAGGTTGAGATCGAATACGTAGTTGTTCTGCTTAATCTGCCGGCTGGCAAACGGCAGCATGTCGCCGGTTTGCCAGGCCAGACGGGGACGCGCGTCGCCGTCACCGAGGTACAGATCGACGTGGTCCATCGGCGGGTAGGCCAGTTCCAGCAACCAGTCGGCGGACGCCAGTGGGTTGGCCGGACGATAGGTCAGACGCACCTTCAGCCAGAAGGCGGAGCGCGAGTAGCCGGCGTTGAGCGACTGACCGACAAGCGGTTGAAAGCGTGTGGCGCCCTCGGGGGACGAGACTTGCTGGATGGTCGCATCGCCGGTGGGGTCTTCGAACACTTGGGTGTCGCGCCCCAACTCCAGGCTGCGGGTGTTCTCATCGAAATCGACGGCGCTGGCGATCATCGGCAACAGGCAGAGCAGAGCGATCAGAACCAGACGCATGGGACACCGCCTTGGCACTGATGACGGGCGCGAGCCGCCTTGGAGTCGTGGGACGACTTCGCATTTCTGCGAGCGATCGCTGTATCGGTCGAAGGGGTCAGCGGGCAACGCACTTGCATTCACTCTTGTGGCGGAACAGATGAAGCGCCACAGGATAGCGACTGATAGCTAGATGACACCATCTAAATCTCCGGTCCCATTGGATGTGCGCGATTTCACCGTAGGAGCCGGCTTGCTGGCGAACGCATTGTGTCAGGCGCTATAGCAGCGACAGGTCAACCGGGTTCGCCAGCAAGCCGGCTCCTGCAGACTGGTCAATGCTGCAAAATTGATGGTGTGTGAACTGGCCCCTTCCCGGCTGAAGCCGGTCCTACCAAAAGCACGGCGCGCACTCAGGGGGACCGGGAAAAACTTTAGTGGTAAGCTCGCGCACCATGAATATCTATAGCTCCCGCCCTGTTGTCCTCTGTCTCTCCGGCCACGACCCCAGTGGCGGCGCCGGCTTGCAGGCAGATATCGAAGCCCTGCTCGCTCAGGGTTGCCACGCCGCTCCCGCAGTCACCGCCCTGACCATTCAGGACACCGTGAACGTCACTGATTTTCGCGTGCTGGATCGCGAGTGGGTGCTGGCGCAAGCCAATGCCGTGCTCAACGATTCCACCTTGGCCGCAGTGAAGCTGGGCATGTTGGGTTCGCTGGAGATGGTCGACACGATTGTCGAACTGCTGGCCGCTCATCCGCATCTGCCTATGGTCTGCGATCCGGTATTGCGCGCGGGTGGCGGCGGTCGACTGGGCAAGGATGAGGTGGGTTATGCGATGCGCGAGCGTCTGCTGCCACTCGCCACCATTGCCACGCCGAACCTGCCGGAAGCACGCATCCTCGCCGAGCTGCCCGAAGGCACGGCCGATGAATGTGCCGAAAAGCTGCTGCCGTTTTGTGAGCACTTGCTGATCACCGGCGGCCATGGCGATGAGCACGAAGTTCACAACCGCCTGTACATCCGCGGCGGGCAGTCACGCACCTTTACCTGTCAGCGTCTGCCGGGCAGCTACCACGGCTCCGGCTGCACACTGGCCAGCGCCCTGGCGGGAAGACTGGCGCTGGGTCAGGACCTGATTGGCGCTGTGCAAATCGCGCTGGACTACACTTGGCGCACGCTGCGCGATGCCGAACAGCTGGGCCGGGGACAGTTTGTCCCGCGCCGCCTGCCGCTGGATTTCTGCTCGTAACGCCACGAAAAAGAGGCACCTTGATGAGATTACGTGGCTTGTATGCCGTGACCGACAGCCAGCTGTTGGCCGGCAAATTCCTGTCCTACGTCGAAGCCGCCCTCGATGGCG
Source organism: Pseudomonas sp. KU26590 (assembly GCF_026153515.1). Taxonomy (NCBI): domain Bacteria; kingdom Pseudomonadati; phylum Pseudomonadota; class Gammaproteobacteria; order Pseudomonadales; family Pseudomonadaceae; genus Pseudomonas; species Pseudomonas sp. KU26590. Next base: position 1,078,733 of record NZ_CP110644.1, on the reverse strand, counting down.
GCGTGACCCTTCTGCAATACCGCGACAAATCCGGTGACGAGAGCCGCCGCCTGCGCGAGGCCTCGGCGCTGCTCAAGCTCTGCGAGCGCTACAAGACCCGCCTGATCATCAACGACGACGCCGAAGTGGCCGCGCGTCTGGGCGTCGGCGTGCATCTGGGGCAAACCGACGGCTCGCTGCCGGATGCCCGCGCTCTGCTCGGTCACAAAGCCATTGTCGGGGCGACCTGCCACGCGCAGCTGGAGCTGGCCGACAAGGCCAAGGCCGACGGCGCCACCTACGTCGCCTTCGGACGCTTTTTCAATTCCCAGACCAAACCCGGCGCGCCGACCTGCAGCCTCGACCTGCTCAGCCAGGCGCGCAAACGCATCAAGCTGCCCATTGCGGTGATCGGCGGCATCACCCTGGAAAACGCCGCGCCGCTGGTGGCCCATGGCGCCGACTTGCTGGCCGTCGTGCACGGGCTGTTCGGCGCGGAAACCACCCAGGAAGTCACCCGCCGCGCCCGCGCCTTCAACGATTTGTTCAAGCCCGCCTGACTCTGCGTCAGGCCGGTTGCGTACTCCCTCATTCCTAATTCAAACAGAGACCTCATCATGTCCCGTTCTGAAACCCTGTTCGCCAACGCCCAGAAACACATCCCCGGCGGCGTCAACTCGCCGGTCCGCGCGTTCAAAAGCGTTGGTGGCACGCCGCTGTTTTTCAAACACGCGGTCGGCGCCTACGTCACCGATGAAGACGACAAGCGTTACGTCGATTACGTCGGTTCGTGGGGCCCGATGATTCTGGGCCACAGCCACCCGGACGTACTGGATGCCGTGCGCAAACAGCTTGAACACGGGCTGTCGTACGGCGCGCCGACTGCGATGGAAACCGAGATGGCCGATCTGGTCTGCGCGATCGTGCCGTCGATGGAAATGGTGCGCATGGTCAGCTCCGGCACCGAAGCGACCATGAGCGCGATCCGTCTGGCCCGCGGCTTTACCGGCCGGGACAGCATCATCAAATTCGAAGGCTGCTACCACGGCCACTCCGACAGCCTGCTGGTCAAAGCCGGCTCGGGCGCGCTGACCCTGGGCGTGCCGAGTTCGCCGGGGGTGCCGGCGGCATTCGCCAAACACACGCTGACCCTGCCGTTCAACGACATTGAAGCGGTCAAGACGATGCTCGCCGACGTCGGCCAGGAAGTGGCGTGCATCATCGTCGAGCCGGTGGCCGGCAACATGAATTGCGTGCCGCCCGCGCCGGGCTTCCTGCAAGGCCTGCGCGACGCCTGCGACGAGCACGGCGTGGTGCTGATTTTCGACGAAGTGATGACCGGTTTCCGCGTCGCCCTCGGTGGTGCGCAGGCGTACTACGGCGTCAAGCCGGACCTGAGCACGTTCGGCAAGATCATCGGCGGCGGCATGCCGGTGGGCTGTTTCGGCGGCACACGCGAAATCATGTCGCACATCGCCCCGCTGGGCCCTGTGTATCAGGCCGGTACGCTGTCAGGTAACCCGCTGGCGATGGCGGCGGGTCTGACCACCCTGCGCCTGATCAGCCGCCCGGGTTTCCACGACGAGTTGAGCGCGTTCACCACACGCCTGCTCGAAGGCCTGCAACAGCGCGCCGACGCTGCCGGTATCCCGTTCGTGACCACTCAGGCAGGCGGCATGTTCGGCCTGTACTTCAGCGACGCGAAGGAAATCGTCACCTTCGAGGACGTGATGACCAGCGACGCCAATCGCTTCAAGCAGTTCTTCCACTTGATGCTGGAAGGCGGCGTGTACCTGGCGCCGAGCGCGTTCGAAGCCGGCTTTACCTCGATCGCCCACGGCGACGCAGAGTTGCAGCAGACCCTGGATGCCGCAGAAAAGGCGTTCGCCCAGCTAAAATAACGGGCAGACCGGGCGGAACGGATTCCGCCCGGCATCGGCGCCGTCTGGTTTTACGACTGCTGCGCAGCCGATCGCGGGACAAGCCACGCTCCTACAAACCTTCCGTTGCCCAGCGTACGGATACAGCGCAGCAAACACGGTGGTGTAGGAGCGCGCTTGCCCGCGATTACGGTTTTCCAGATCCAAGTGTATGCACTGACCCACCGCAATCGCGGGCAAGCGCGCTCCTACAGGTTTGTTCGCCATCGGCTAACCGCCCTGAATTCAGGCCAATCAAGCCCGCGCAGCAGAAAATCAGTAAAGACTTTGTAAGGTTGCCCTCGCTTATTTCATAATGCGCAGCCAGCACGTTTCGCTGGACGGGCATGCCCGCACCTTTTTCAGAGGTAAGTCGACTTCCATGAATCGCACCGGCCGCACCCTTGCATTGGGCTGCCTGTTGCTTCTTCATCCCCTGCTGGCTAATGCAGGTGGCAACTCGTTGTTGATCCCGGCGGTGGGTCGTTGCACCCTCAATACCCAGCCAGACAACCTGCCAGCAGCGTTGTCCGCTTGTCAGCAGGCGGCTCAGGATGGGGATGCGCAGGCGCAATACGAGTTGGGGGAGTTCTATTACGAGGGCAAAAGTGCGCCACGTGACTTGCCCCAGGCACTCAATTACTTCGAAAAAGCTTCGTTGCAGGGGCATGCCCAGGCGCAGTACCAACTGGGCTTGATGTTCTTTCGTGGCGAAGGGGTGCAGGCCAACAACATTCAGGCGTATATCGTGCTGAAGATGGCCGCAGTCAATGGTTCGGAAGATGCGCTGGATCAGGCGGATGAAGTGTCCGCACAGATGAAGCGCGAAGATCTGGAAGTGGCCACGCAAGTGCTCGGGCAGATCTTCCGTAAATACCTGCTGGAGCTGCAGACCGCTGAAGGACGCACACCGTTTGCGCCCTTTCCGGACGACAGCGCCAAGCCCTGACTCGGATCATTTGGCCGTCGTCGGCTACTCACACGACGTCAGTTACTTGTCCGGCATCGGCATCGGAAACGGCATGACGTTGCCGGTGTGACGCGCCTCGGTGATCTTCGCTGTGCCCATCCGCTCCACTTCATCGATCCGCACGATCGAATGCATCGGCACAAAGCTGCGCACCACGCCATCGAACTGCGCTTTGAGCTTCTCTTCACTCGGGTCGACCACGACGGTGGTGCGCTCGCCGAAGACGAATTCTTCCACTTCCAGAAAACCCCACAGATCGCTCTGATAGATCTGTTTGGCGTACATCTCGAACACCTGTCCCTGGTTGAGAAAAATCACCTTGTAGATTGGAGCTTCGCGTTTGGTCATAACAGGCAGGCAGTGGTCAGCGTTTTGAAAAGGGCGCGAACTATAGCATGCCGCTGGTTAGACGACGCTAGGAAGCCGGGGCTCGCATCCTTATAATGCGCGGTTCTTTGAATCACCTGATGAACCCCCGCATGGCCAAGAAGCTTTACATCGAAACCCACGGCTGCCAGATGAACGAGTACGACAGCTCGCGCATGGTCGATCTGCTGGGCGAACATCAAGCACTGGAAGTCACCGCACGGGCGGAAGACGCTGACGTCATCCTGCTCAACACTTGCTCCATCCGCGAGCGAGCGCAGGATCGGGTCTACTCCCAGCTTGGCCGCTGGCGCGAATTGAAGCTGGCAAACCCGGACATGGTCATCGCAGTCGGTGGCTGCGTGGCGAGTCAGGAAGGCGCGGCCATCCGTGATCGCGCGCCGTACGTCGACGTGGTGTTCGGCCCGCAGACCCTGCACCGTCTGCCGGAAATGATCGACGCGGCGCGCATCACGCGCCTGCCCCAGGTCGACGTGTCGTTCCCCGAAATCGAAAAATTCGACCATTTGCCCGAGCCCCGTGTCGATGGCCCGAGCGCTTATGTGTCGGTGATGGAAGGCTGCAGCAAGTACTGCACGTTCTGCGTGGTGCCTTACACCCGAGGCGAAGAAGTCAGCCGGCCGTTCGACGACGTCATTAACGAGGTCCTTCATCTGGCCGAGAACGGCGTGCGTGAAGTGACCCTGCTGGGCCAGAACGTCAACGGCTATCGCGGCACGACCCATGACGGGCGTCTCGCTGATCTGGCCGAGCTGATCCGCGTCGTCGCGGCCATCGACGGCATTGATCGCATTCGCTACACCACCTCGCACCCGCTGGAATTCTCCGACAGCCTGATTCAGGCCCACGCCGAAGTGCCGGAACTGGTGAAGCATCTGCATTTGCCCGTGCAATCAGGTTCCGACCGGATTCTCGCGGCGATGAAACGCAATCACACGGTGCTCGAATACAAATCACGCCTGCGCAAGCTGCGCGCGGCGGTGCCGGACATCTGCATCAGCTCCGACTTCATCGTCGGCTTCCCGGGCGAAACCGAGAAGGATCACCTGCAAACCATGAAGCTGGTGGAAGACGTCGGCATGGATTTCTCCTACTCCTTCGTTTACAGCGCGCGCCCTGGCACACCCGCGGCCGATCTGCCCGACGACACGTCGGAAGAAGTGAAGAAGGAACGCCTCAAGCAGCTGCAGGACCTGATCAACCGTCAGGGCCAGGACATCAGCCGCAAGATGGCGGGCACCGTGCAGCGGATTCTGGTCACCGATTATTCGAAGAAGGACCCCGGCGAATTGCAGGGCCGTACCGAGAACAACCGGATCGTCAATTTCCGCTGCGACAACCCCCGGCTGATCGGCCAGTTCACCGACGTTTACATCGACAGCGCCCAACCCCACTCGCTGCGCGGTTCGTTGTTGCAATAGTCCAAAGCGCCCCAATGTAGACACTACGCATGATTTTTATGTGCAGGGCCGGGCGTTGAATCAGGCGTCGGACAGCCGCCATTTGTCGGCTGCACCCGCGCGCGATTTGGCTCGCGGGGCCGGCGGGCTGCCTGTTAAAGGGCGCCCTGCAGGGCGTCTGCGCAGCTCATTTATCCATTAGTGAGTGAACCCTTCCGGACACTGCCTGCAGGGGTTATCCTTCACGTCACTTCACATTGCCGTCGGGCGGCCCAAAACCACTTTGAACGCACCTATCGAACCACATCGCTTCAGCCTCGAACCTATCGAGGCTCACCGCTTCGCCAATCTGTGCGGGCAATTCGACGAGCATCTGCGCTTGATCGAACAGCGCCTGGACATCGAGATCCGCAATCGCGGAGGCCAGTTCGAGATGATCGGCGAGCGCAAACAAACCACCTCGGCAGAGAACCTGCTGCGCCGGCTGTATCGGGAAACGAAAGCGACCGAACTGTCCCCGGACATGGTTCATCTGTTCCTGCAGGAATCTGGCGTCGAAGAGCTGGACAACCACCCTGCTGCCGAAGTCGGCGTCGCTCTGCGTACCAAGAAAGGCATGATTCGCCCCCGTGGCTTGAATCAGCAGCGGTACGTGAAGGAAATCCTCGCCAACGACATTAACTTCGGCATCGGTCCGGCCGGTACCGGCAAGACCTATCTGGCAGTGGCCGCTGCGGTTGATGCGCTTGAGCGCGAGACCATCCGCCGCATCCTGTTGGTGCGTCCTGCCGTAGAAGCGGGCGAAAAGCTCGGCTTCCTGCCCGGTGACCTGTCACAGAAAATCGACCCGTACCTGCGCCCGCTGTATGACGCGCTGTACGAAATGCTCGGCTTCGAATACGTCGCCAAGCTGATCGAAAAGCAGGTCATCGAAGTCGCTCCGCTGGCTTACATGCGCGGTCGTACCCTTAATAACAGCTTCATCATTCTCGACGAGAGTCAAAACACCACCGTCGAGCAGATGAAAATGTTCCTGACCCGTATCGGCTTCGGCTCCACGGCCGTGATCACCGGTGACGTCACCCAGATCGACCTGCCCAAGGGCACGAAATCCGGTTTGAACCACGTCATCGAAGTGCTCAAGGACGTGCCGGGCATCAGCTTCACCCACTTCAAGCCCAAGGACGTCGTGCGCCATCCACTGGTGCAGCGCATCGTCGAAGCCTACGAGCGATACGAAGAACGCAACGACAACCTGGCCGTTCCCCAGGGTTCACGGGACACTCGCCGCGATGCTTGAGCTGGATCTGCAACTTGCGAGTCAGGCCAGCGCGCCGAGCGAAGCCCAGTTCCGCCTCTGGTGTGAAATGGGCCTGCGCCAGCGTTCGGCTGACTCGGAACTGACCATTCGCCTCGTCGACGAAGCCGAAGGCCGAGAGCTGAACAAGACGTGGCGGCACAAGGATTACGCCACCAACGTGTTGTCGTTTCCTGCCGACGTCCCCGACGAGATGCTGGACATTCCGCTGCTGGGCGATCTGGTCATCTGCGTGCCGGTCGTTGCCCGCGAAGCCGCCGAACAGGGCAAATCACCGGACGCGCATTGGGCGCATCTTGTGATTCATGGCTGTCTGCATCTGTTGGGCTACGATCACATTGATGACGACGAAGCCGAAGAGATGGAAGCGCTGGAACGGGAGTTGCTTGCAGAGCTTGGCTATCCGGATCCCTACGCCGACGACGAATCTGTCGACTCTCTCCATCCAGAAGCACCCAATTCCGACACACCCCATTTAGAAACATCAGCCAAGGATCACGAGTAAGGGCTATGAGCGAAGACCGATCGAGCAACGGGCAAAAGTCATGGTTGGGCAAACTGACCCAGGCATTTGCCCATGAGCCGAAAAACCGCCAGGAGCTCCTGGAGCTTTTGCGCGAAGCCCATCAGAACAAGCTGCTGGACAGCGAAGCGCTGGCCATCGTCGAAGGCGCCATTCAAGTCGCCGACCTGCAGGTCCGCGACATCATGGTGCCGCGTTCGCAGATGATCAGCATCAAGGCGAGCCAGACCCCACGCGAATTCCTGCCTGCCGTGATCGACTCGGCGCACTCGCGCTACCCGGTCATCGGCGAAAGCCACGATGACGTGCTGGGCGTATTGCTCGCCAAGGACCTGCTGCCGCTGATTCTCAAGGAAGACGGTGGCAGCGGCGACGTGAAAAGTCTTCTGCGCCCAGCGACCTTTGTCCCGGAATCCAAGCGCCTGAACGTGCTGTTGCGTGAATTCCGCGCCAACCACAATCACATGGCCATCGTCATCGACGAATACGGCGGCGTGGCGGGTCTGGTGACCATCGAAGACGTGCTCGAACAAATCGTTGGCGACATCGAAGACGAGCACGACGTCGAGGAAGACAGCTACATCAAGCCACTGCCCAGTGGCGACTTCCTGGTCAAGGCGCTGACCCCGATCGAGAGCTTTAACGAGTTCTTCGACAGCGGGTTCTCCGATGACGAATTCGACACCGTCGGCGGTCTGGTGATGAACGCGTTCGGGCATCTGCCCAAGCGTAATGAAATCACCGAAATCGGTGCGTACCGTTTCCGCATCCTGAGTGCCGACAGCCGTCGTATTCACTTGCTGCGCCTGAGCCCGATCAACCGCACGTAATGCCCTACCCGCTTTAAGGAATGTAAATGCGCTGGATCACCCGCCCCGGCTGGCCCGGTAACCTGCTGGCCATGGTGGCCGGCGCGTTGATTACCCTGGCCCTGGCACCCTTCGATATCTGGCCGCTGGCGATTGTCGCGCTGGTGGTTTTCTATCTTGGTCTGCGTGACCTCACACCGCGTCAGGCCCTCTGGCGCGGCTGGTCTTACGGGTTTGGCCTGTTCGGCGGTGGCACCAGCTGGATTTACGTCAGCATCCACACCTACGGCGAGGCGCCGGTCTGGCTGGCGGCTTTCCTGATGGTGCTGTTCTGCGCGGCGGTGGCGTTCTTCTTCGCACTGCCGGCGTGGATCTGGGCCCGCTGGATCCGCCGCAACGAAGCCCCGCTGGCCGATGCACTGGCATTCGCGGCTCTGTGGTTCGGCCAGGAGATGTTTCGCGGCTGGTTCCTCACCGGTTTCCCCTGGCTCTATTCCGGCTACAGCCAATTGGACGGTCCCCTCAAAGGGCTCGCGCCACTGGGCGGCATGTGGCTGATCTCCTTTGTGCTCGCGCTGAGTGCCGCGTTGCTGTGCAATCTGCCCCGTTTGCGCACGCGCGCGCCGAAGTTGGCGGCTGGCATTGTATTGCTGCTGGCGCCTTGGGTTGCCGGGATGGCGCTGAAGCATCACGCCTGGACCGAGCCTTCCGGCAAGCCGCTGACGGTCGCAGCGATGCAGGGCAACGTCGAGCAGAGCATGAAGTGGGACCCGGCGGCGCTCAACGCGCAACTCGCGCTGTACCGCGACATGACCTTCACCTCGAAGAAAGCTGACCTGATCATCTGGCCGGAAACCGCCGTGCCGGTGCTGAAGGAGTCGGTCGAAGGCTATCTGTCGGTGATGGGCAAGTTTGCGGCCGAGCGCGATTCGGCGCTGATCACCGGCGTGCCGCTGCGTGAGAAAGGCACCCACGGGGAATACCGTTACTACAACGCCATTACCGTAACGGGTGAAGGCGATGGCACTTACCTGAAACAGAAGCTGGTGCCGTTTGGTGAGTACGTGCCGTTGCAGGACCTGCTGCGTGGGCTGATTTCGTTCTTCAACCTGCCGATGTCCGATTTCGCCCGCGGGCCGTCCGGGCAAGCGCTGCTGCAAGCGAAGGGTTATGAGATCGCGCCGTTCATTTGTTACGAAGTGGTGTACCCGGAGTTCGCCGCAGGGCTGTCGGCGCAAAGCGATCTGCTGCTGACGGTGAGCAATGACACGTGGTTCGGCACCTCGATCGGCCCGCTGCAGCATTTGCAGATGGCGCAGATGCGCGCACTGGAAGCCGGGCGCTGGATGATCCGCGCCACCAACAACGGCGTCAGCGCGCTGATCAACCCGTTCGGCGAAATCACCACCACGGTGCCGCAATTCGAGCGCGCCGTGATGTACGGCGAAGTCACCCCGATGCAAAACCTCACGCCGTACCTGCACTGGCGCTCATGGCCGTTGATCGTGCTGTCGCTGTTGCTGATCGGCTGGGCGTTCTTTGCTGGCAGGATTGCGAAGGCTGTGTGATACCTGACGCCTTCCCGGCTAAAGCCGGTCCCACCATTTTGAACCGCAGCCAGCTCCGCTGACTGCGCTCGGTCCTACAACTGGCCTGCACCAGCCTGACTGAACGCACGCGGTCTATTAGTGGGACAGCTACAGGCCGTCCCACTCAAGCATCCATTCGCAGTCCCAGAGTGGATAGTCTCCCGGGCGCATCACTAGCCCTGCCCGGATTGGGTTGTTGATGACATAACGAGCCATTTCAACGAGGTCCTCATCGGACCTGACCCCATGATCGTGATAACCCTTCTGCCATGTCATTTTCTTTGCACCATGTGCCTTGTTCACTGCGAATGAGGTTCTGCCCTTAAGCGCTTACATCAGCGCAGGCAATGATCCTGACTTGAGTTCAAACAGCCAATGCAGATGATCAGGCATGATCACCCAGGCGATTGAGTACACGACGCCTGAATCGTGCAAACGTCTCAACTCCTGAACCACCACGCGGCCTATCTGAGCATCACTGAACAGAGGCGCGCGATCCTTCACCACTGAGGTTACGAGATAAACGTTTCCCTGCTGGGAATATCGACCGATACGCAAAGACCGTTCATGTTTGCTTCCATGCATTTCGCCGCACTCGCTCGTTGTGAAGGCGAACAGTAAAAGCAGTGAACCGCTTTACCTATAGCGACTGGGTATCGAGAGATTTCTGGAGGATGATGACATCCCACTGGGACTGGCTTCAGCCGGGAAGAGGTCCGCGTGAACACCATAAAATGTGCGGTGTGACATTCGACGCCTTCCCGGCTAAAGCCGGTCCCACAATTCAAACCGCAGCAGATCGCGCTGACTGCGCACGATCCACAATTGGGTCGCATCGGCCTGACTGGACGCATGCGGTCTATTAGTGGGACCGGCTTCAGCCGGGAAGAGGCCAGCATGAACACCATCAGAATGTGCAGTGTGACACTCGACGCTTTCCCGGCTAAAGCCGGTCCCACTAACAGCGCGCGCGGTGTCAGGGGTTACGCGCGTTGACAGCGGGTCCCGAAGCCTGCTGCTCAGGTCACCGGTAAAACAACCGATACCCCACCAACCCCGCGGCCTCATTGATCAATTGCCCGTTCTGCCACACCGCCCTCGCCTCCGGCGTCCAGCCACCGAATGGGCGGGCGTTGTCCACGCTCAGGAATCTGACAGGTGCCGGAACCACGCTGAATCCGGCCTTCTCGAAACTCCACACCGAACGCGGCATGTGCCATGCCTGGGTCACCACCACCACGCGCTTGATGCCCTGAGGCAATAAGATCGCGGCCGACATGTTGGCGTTTTCCCAGGTCGTGCGGCTTTCACCTTCCTGCCACCGGACGGTCACACCAAAGTCGTCGCGCAGGGAGTCGGCCATGATCGCCGCCTCGCTCGGCGGCTCGCCGTAATGCAGCCCGCCGGTGGTGAGGATCGGCAAACCGGACGCCTTCGACAGCCGTGCGGCGTACCTCATGCGTTCCAGGGCAACGCCCGTCGGGATGTCAGTGCCCCAGCTCGGGTCATTGCGTTCGCGGCCCGAGCCCAGAATCACGATCGCGTCCGCGCGTTGGGCCAGCGTTGCCCACTCGCTCTGCTGCAGCGGCGGGATGCTCTCGATGCCCTTCGCCGACCACTCCACCACAATCGGCAAACTCATCGCGGTCATCCCGCCAACGCCCATCACGAACAGCACCCGCGCCAACACCGGCCGGCGATTTCTCAACCACCAGGCCAGCACTAACAACAGCAGGAAAAGGCCCGGAGGCAGCAGGAGGTTTTTGATGAAATAACGAAAGGGCATCGGGCATCTCCAAAGATGCCCGAAGCCTAGAAGCAATGACGCTAAGCAGCAATGCCCGATTGGCCGGGGTCAGCCCCCGCAGAAGTTAACGCTTGAAATGTTTGGTGGAACTGTAGCGACTCAACTTTGCCGACACCTTGGCTCGGCGCTGATCCTTGAGCCAGATGACATTGGCGTGAGGATGGGGCGCTCGCATCGACTCGGAAGGCTCCCGTGAGGTGCTGGAACTTCGCCTCGTGACGATCTGAGAGTCTTCTTTGAAAACGACTTCGGTTCGGCCCAGATAAGCCTCGATCAACTGAAACTCGGCGTGACTCAGGCCGCGCAATTCAAGCTCGGCGGGGGATTCGTTTCGAAGCCGCACCGCTGTTTTTGCCGTGTCCAGAGCCAGGCCCAGACGATCGATCAAACGGTCATACACGTCAGGTTGCTCTACTTCATGCCGCAGCTCTGCCATCCGCTCACCCCACTGAAGATAAACACTTACCCCCGTCAGTGAGCTTAGCGCCACTGCAAAAACCGGTGCGGTGCCGCGACCAACGGCGGATGCCGCAGATAGCGAGTCTTGAGCACGCAATCAGGGTTTCCCTCGGCTTGGTAGCCTCATGTATGCTACGGCGCTTCCTGTAAATCCACTTCCGCCCAACCGGGCATGGATGCATCGCAATGCGGACGGCCTCGTCTGGCATGCGAAGGCCTCCTGATCCGGTCACGCAAAGAAGCGGTCAAGGGTCACTCATTTCAGCCAAAAGTAGCCATGCACGAACTCTACCAGCCCCGCGAAATCGAAGCCGCCGCCCAGACCTTCTGGGACGAGCAAAAGTCTTTTGAAGTCAGTGAACAGCCCGGCAAGGACACCTTCTACTGCCTGTCGATGTTCCCTTACCCCAGCGGCAAGCTACACATGGGTCACGTGCGCAACTACACCATCGGCGACGTGATCGCCCGCTATCAGCGCATGCAAGGCAAAAACGTGCTGCAGCCGATGGGCTGGGACGCGTTCGGCATGCCGGCGGAAAACGCCGCCATGAAGAACAACGTCGCCCCCGCCAAGTGGACCTACGAAAACATCGCCTACATGAAGAACCAGCTCAAGAGCCTGGGTCTGGCGATCGACTGGTCCCGCGAGATCACCACCTGCAAGCCCGATTACTACCGCTGGGAACAATGGCTGTTCACTCGCCTGTTCGAAAAAGGCGTGATCTACCGCAAGAACGGCACCGTGAACTGGGACCCGGTCGACCAGACCGTCCTGGCCAACGAGCAAGTCATCGACGGGCGCGGCTGGCGTTCGGGCGCGGTGATCGAAAAACGCGAAATCCCGATGTACTACTTCAAGATCACCGCCTACGCGGATGAGCTCCTGGAGAGCCTCGACGAGTTGCCGGGCTGGCCTGAACAGGTCAAGACCATGCAGCGCAACTGGATCGGCAAGTCCCGTGGCATGGAAGTGCAGTTCCCGTATGACCAGGCGTCCATCGGCGAAACCGGCACCCTGAAAGTCTTCACCACCCGCCCCGACACCCTGATGGGCGCGACCTACGTCGCCGTCGCCGCCGAGCACCCGCTGGCGACCCTGGCTGCGCAGAATAATCCCGAGCTGCAAGCGTTCATTCACGAATGCAAAAGCGGCAGCGTCGCTGAAGCCGACGTCGCCACCCAGGAAAAGAAAGGCCTGCCGACCTCGCTGTTCGTCGAGCACCCGCTGACCGGCGAGAAACTGCCGGTGTGGGTCGCCAACTACGTGCTGATGCATTACGGCGACGGCGCGGTCATGGCCGTTCCTGCACACGACGAACGTGATTTCGAGTTCGCGACCAAGTACAGCCTGCCGATCAAAGCCGTTGTACGCACCAGTGCGGGCGATGAAACCCCTGCGCCCTGGCAAGACGCGTACGGCGAGCACGGTCAGCTGATCAACTCCGGCGAGTTCGACGGGCTGGATTTCGCGGGTGCTTTCGACGCGATGGAAGCCGCGCTGCTGAAGAAAGAACTGGGCAACTCACGCACTCAGTTCCGCCTGCGCGACTGGGGCATAAGCCGTCAGCGCTACTGGGGCTGCCCGATCCCGATCATTCACTGCGACACGTGCGGCGACGTGCCTGTCCCGGAAGACCAACTGCCGGTCAAGCTGCCTGAAAACGTGGTACCGGACGGCGCCGGCTCACCGCTGGCACGCATGCCCGAGTTCTACGAGTGCAGCTGCCCGACCTGCGGCGCACCGGCCAAGCGTGAAACCGACACCATGGACACCTTCGTCGAGTCCTCGTGGTATTTCGCCCGCTACGCCTCGCCTCATTACGAAGGCGGCATGGTCGACCCGAAGGCTGCGAATCACTGGCTGCCGGTTGATCAGTACATCGGCGGTATCGAACACGCGATCCTGCACCTGCTGTACGCGCGCTTCTTCCACAAGCTGATGCGCGACGAAGGCCTGGTCAGCTCCAACGAGCCGTTCAAGAACCTGTTGACCCAGGGCATGGTCGTGGCCGAGACGTTCTACCGTCTGGAAGCCAACGGCAGCAAAACCTGGTTCAACCCGGCGGACGTCGAGTTCGAACGCGACAGCAAGGCCAAGATCATCGGCGCCAGGCTGATTGCCGATGGCCAGCCGGTTGAAATCGGCGGCATCGAAAAGATGGCGAAATCGAAGAACAACGGCGTCGACCCTCAGTCGATGATCGACCAGTACGGCGCAGACACCTGCCGCCTGTTCATGATGTTCGCCTCGCCGCCTGACATGAGCCTGGAATGGTCTGACTCTGGCGTGGAAGGCTCGCACCGCTTCCTCAAGCGCGTCTGGCGTCTGGCTCAGTCTCACGTGACGGCGGGCGCTGCAAGCGCACTCGACAAAACCGCCCTGAACGACGACCAGAAAGTCATTCGCCGCTCGATTCACCTGGCCATCAAGCAGGCCGGTCAGGACGTTGGGCAGCATCACAAATTCAATACCGCCATCGCGCAAGTGATGACGCTGATGAACGTGCTGGAAAAAGCGCCGCAGGTTTCAGCTCAGGACCGCGCGCTGTTGCAGGAAGGTCTGGAGACTGTTGCGCTGTTGCTGGCGCCGATCACCCCGCACATCAGCCACGAACTGTGGGCGGCGCTGGGTCACTCCGGTCCGATCATCGACGCCGGCTGGCCCGTGGTCGATGACTCGGCACTGGTGCAGGACACCTTGCAGCTGGTGATTCAGGTCAACGGCAAGCTGCGTGGCCAAATCGAGATGCCGGCCAGCGCCACCCGCGAGGAAGTCGAGGCTGCCGCACGGATCAACGAAAACGTTCTGCGCTTCATCGACGGCCTGACGATCCGCAAAGTGATCGTGGTACCGGGCAAACTGGTTAACATCGTCGCCAGCTGACGCAATCGGGCGCCTGCCTGCAGGCGCCGCATAAATTTCAAGAACCCGGGATGCCGGGTTCTAACGGATTCAAGGGAGCAACAAGATGATCAAACGCAATCTGCTGGTAATGGGACTCGCGGTTCTGCTGAGCGCCTGCGGTTTCCAGCTGCGCGGCACCGGCGCCAATTCACTGTCGATCAAGGAACTGGACGTGAGCGCGCGCGACGCTTACGGCGACGTCGTCACCCAGCTGCGTCAGACCCTGACCAGCAGCGGCGTACACGTCTACACCGGCGCGCAGTACAAACTGTTCATCGCCCGTGAAGACGAAACCCAGCGCACGGCGAGCTACGCCGGCTCCGGCCGTTCCGCCGAATACGAGCTGACCACCGTACTGAAATACGAAATTCACGGCAGCAAAGATGTTCTGCTGCTGGATGACTCCGTGCAGTCGCAGAAGGTCTTTGTCCATGATGGCAACAACCTGATCGGCTCTGACCAGGAAGCCGATCAGATCCGTAAGGAAATGCGCTCTGACCTCGTGCAGAAAGTGCTGGGCCGCCTGCAGCAACTGACACCTCAGCGCCTTGACGAGCTGCAAGCCAAAGCCGACGCCGCTGCCCGCGCTCAGGCTGACGCCGAAGCCGCTGCTCAGCGCATTCGCGACGAGACGCCACAACAGTCGCCTATCGAAATCCCGTCCAAGTGACGGCATCGGGGCCGGTTCGCCGGCCCTGATCTTTTCTGACCCATGAAACTCGCCCCCGCCCAGCTTTCCAAACACCTGCAAGGCACGCTTGCGCCCGTCTACATCGTCAGCGGCGATGACCCGCTGCAATGTCAGGAGGCGTGCGACGCCATCCGTGCGGCTGCGCGTCAGCAAGGCTATGACGAACGCCAGGTGTTCAGCGCCGATTCGAGCTTCGACTGGGGCACCCTGCTTCAGGCGGGCGCGAGCATGTCGCTGTTCGCCGAGCGCCGGCTGCTGGAGTTGCGCCTGCCGTCCGGCAAACCCGGCGACAAAGGCGCCGCCGCGCTGCTGGAATACTGCGGACGTCCTGCCGAAGACACGCTGCTGTTGATCAGCCTGCCCAAGCTCGACGGCTCGGCGCAGAAAACCAAGTGGGGCAAGGCGCTCGTTGAAGGCCCGCAGACCCAGTTCGTGCAGATCTGGCCGGTAGACGCCAGCCAATTGCCGCAATGGATTCGTCAGCGCCTTTCACAGGCCGGACTCGCAGCAACCCCAGACGCCATCGAGCTGATTGCCGCGCGGGTAGAAGGCAATCTGCTGGCGGCTGCTCAGGAAATCGAAAAGCTCAAGCTCATGGCCGACGAAGGCCAGATCACCGTCGAGACGGTACAGGCGGCGGTGGCCGACAGCGCGCGCTTCGATGTTTTCGGTCTGACTGACGCCATCCTCAACGGCGAAGCGGCCCACGCGCTGCGCATGCTCGAAGGGCTGCGCGGCGAAGGCGTCGAGCCTCCGGTCATTCTCTGGGCGCTTTCCCGCGAGCTGCGTGTGCTGGCCAATCTGGCGTTGCAGTTCAGTCAGGGCATCCCGCTGGACAAAGCGTTCAGTCAGGCGCGTCCGCCGATCTGGGACAAGCGCAAGCCGCTGATGAGCAAAGCCCTGCAACGTTACTCCGCGCGACGCTGGGGTCAGCTGTTGATGGACGCGCAACACATCGACGCGCAAATCAAAGGCCAGGCGCAAGGCTCGGTCTGGAGCAGCCTGAGTCGGCTGACGCTGCTGATGGCGGGACAACGCCTGGCCTTGCCGGCGGAATAATCTGTAACGTTTTGATAGCTCAGGTCAATTGGACAGCGGCGCCGAACTGGCAGAATATTCCCCGCTGCTCCACCCACCACTTGAGCGAGAACGCCATGAGCAAAGCCAAAAAGCGGCCGAACAAGGCCAAATCCATCGTCGCCCAGCCACTGTTCCGCAGCCGTCAGGAACAACCCGGCAAGGGCAAAGGCAGCTACCGCCGCGAAGCCTTCCAGTCTAAAAGCTGGGAGGCTTCTTCCGTTATGGCGGCGTGAAAACTTCAGGTTACTGACTGACGCCCCACCAGCAGGGCCGGCATGTTAAGGTCTGCACCTTCCGGTTTAGCACTGTGGACCCCAGAATGCCCCCAAGCTTTCCCCGTCACTGGCACCTTCGCCAGTTGATCGCCGCCTCCAGCCTCTTCGCGCTGGTCGCCTGTGCCGAGCAGCCTACCGCTGCCGTTGCCACCCCGCTTCAAACCGCGCCCGCCGCGCAAGTCGTCAAGAGTCTGCCCACGCCTTCAGGCGCAGTTGCGCAGCCTGACGACGGCAACTTTGAAATCCAGCCTGCGATGAGCTTCAGCGAGTGGCAGAGCCAGTTCCGTGCGCTGGCACTGAACGCCGGCGTGCGCCCCGATGTTTTCGACAACGCGTTTGCCGGCGTCACCCCGGACATGAGCGTGGTCAAGGCCGATCGCAGCCAGCCAGAGTTCAGTCGCCCGGTGTGGGAATACCTCGACGGCGCCATGTCGGCCGTGCGCGTGCGCAAGGGTCAGGCCCTGCTGAATCAATACGCTGACGCGCTGAGCGCCATCGAGCAGCGTTATGGCGTTGATCGCCAGGCACTGGTTGCCGTGTGGGGCATGGAGAGCAGCTTCGGCCAGTTCCAGGGCACTCAGTCAGTGATTCGCTCATTGGCGACGCTGGCCTATGAAGGCCGCCGACCGCAGTTTGCGCAGGATCAACTGATCGCAGCGCTGCAGATTATCCAGCACGGCGATATCGATGCACCGAGCATGCTCGGCTCGTGGGCCGGCGCCATGGGCCAGACGCAGTTCATACCGACGACCTACAACACCCACGCGGTCGATTTCGACGGCAACGGCCGCCGTGATATCTGGAACTCCCCCACCGACGCCCTCGCCTCCACCGCCCATTACCTGCAAAGCTCGGGCTGGCAGAAGGGCCAGCCGTGGGGCTTTGAAGTGCAACTGGCTCAGGGGTTCGACTACGCGCTGGCCGACGCTTCAACCCGTAAATCCATCAGTGAATGGCAACAGCTGGGTCTGAAACTGCCGAACGGGAATGCGCTTCCCGCCAATCTGCTGCAACAGCAGGCGGCGTTGCTGCTGCCCGCCGGCTACAAAGGCCCGGCGTTTCTGGTGATGGACAACTTCCGCGCCATCCTGAAGTACAACAACTCCTCGTCCTATGCACTGGCAATCGGTTTGCTGTCCGAGCGCTTCAATGGCGGCGGTTATGTACAGGGCAGCTGGCCGCGCGGCGATCGTCCTTTGAGCCGCTCCGAGCGTATAGAGCTGCAGACGCTGCTCTCGGCCCGACAGTACGACGCAGGCGCGCCGGACGGGATCATCGGCGCCAACACGCGTAAGGCGATTCGCAGCGCGCAGCAATCCTTTGGCTGGCCGGCGGACGGGTACCCGACGCAGGAATTGCTGGAGCAGTTACGCAAACCGTAACTGCTGCAGACATCATCCTCAGGCGAGCACACAACCTGTAGGAGCTGCCGGAGGTTACGACGGTGGCGAACGCGGTACGTCAGGCGACAGAAGCTTGTCGGGGCAACCGGGGTTCGCCAGCAAGCCGGCTTCTACAGAATGCGTATGCCGTTATAGCGATGCATGCTAGCCACACCGCCGTGAACGTCACGCATAAAAAACGGGCCGGATATGTCTATCCGGCCCGTTTTGCTTTCTGCATCAACGACGCTGTAATCAACCTGCAGTGAGCAGCGACTTGACCAGCTTGGCTTGCTCGTCCGCGTGATACGAGGAACGGACCAGCGGGCCGGAGGCGACGTTCTTGAAGCCCATCTTGTAACCTTCTTCGGCGAACCAGGCGAAGACGTCCGGGTGCACGAAGCGTTGCACCGGCAGGTGGTTGCGCGACGGTTGCAGGTACTGACCCAGGGTCAGCATGTCGATGTCGTGCTCGCGCATACGCTGCATGACTTCGATGACTTCTTCGTCAGTCTCGCCCAGACCCAGCATAAGGCCGGATTTGGTGGGCACGTGGGGGAGCATTTCCTTGAAGCGCTTGAGCAGAGTCAGCGACCACTGGTAATCCGAACCCGGACGCGCGGCCTTGTACAGCCGTGGCACGGTTTCCAGGTTGTGGTTGAAGACGTCCGGCGGCGTCGCAGCGGTGATTTCCAGAGCGATGTCCATGCGGCCACGGTAATCCGGAACCAGGGTCTCCAGCTGCACGTTCGGCGACAGCAAGCGGATCTCGCGGATGCAGTCGGCAAAGTGCTGGGCACCGCCGTCGCGCAGGTCGTCGCGGTCCACGGAAGTGATCACCACGTACTTGAGTTTCAGGTCAGCGATGGCGATGGCCAGACTCTTCGGTTCATCGAGATCCAGCGCTTTCGGACGGCCATGGCCGACGTCGCAGAACGGACAGCGACGGGTGCAGATGTCGCCCATGATCATGAAGGTCGCGGTACCGCCGGAGAAGCACTCGCCCAGGTTCGGGCAGGACGCCTCTTCGCACACGCTGTGCAGCTTGTGCTTGCGCAGCAGCGCCTTGATGCGGTCGACTTCCGGCGAGACCGGGATGCGCACGCGAATCCAGTCCGGCTTCTTCGGCAGATCGACCGTCGGAATGATCTTCACCGGGATGCGCGCGACTTTTTCCGCGCCGCGCAGCTTCACGCCGGCTTCCACTTTCGGACGAGCCACACGCTCAGGCGTGGCCACGCTCACTGTCGGGATCAGGGTTTGTACGGCATTCTCTGTATTCACGACAGTGTCAGCTGCCTCATACGCGGTAGTCATATCAATCGATTCCGCCCGTTAGGGTCGTCTGCTCAGCGTAGTCGAGGTGGTTGACGAGCTGCGCACGCAGCCGGGCACTAACCTCGGCAAATTCAATCGGCCCTGCCTGTTCACGCAGCTGGGTCATCGCCAGCCCCGCATACCCACAGGGATTAATCCGTTTAAAAGGGTCCAGATCCATATCGACGTTCAACGCGAGGCCATGAAACGAACAGCCGTTGCGGATGCGCAGCCCCAGTGAGGCGATCTTGGCGCCGTCGACGTAAACCCCCGGCGCGTCAGGCTTGGCAGCGGCGTTTACACCGTAACCGGCCAGCAGATCGATCAGGCTGCGCTCGATCCGGGTGACCAGTTCGCGAACGCCAAAGCCCAGACGGCGAACGTCCAGCAACAAATAAGCGACCAGTTGGCCGGGGCCATGATAAGTCACTTGGCCGCCACGATCGACCTGCACCACGGGGATATCCCCCGGCAGCAGCAAATGCTCGGGTTTGCCGGACTGGCCCTGGGTGAAGACGGGCGGATGCTGCACAAGCCAGACCTCGTCGGCGGTTTCGCGGTCGCGACCGTCGGTGAAGCGTTTCATGGCCTGCCAGGTGGGCTCGTAGTCGGTCAGCCCGAGTTCACGAAAGCCCAGAACCGCACCCATCACAGCACCATGTGCACGAAGCCGGTGGCCCGCAATTCGCTGTTGATGTCGTAAAGCTGGTCTTGACCGGTAGCAATGATATGCAGCTGAACGGTGGTGTATTTGCCGTTGCTGCTCTGGCGCTCGGCCAGGGTATTCATATCAACGGTGGCGTGCTTCTCGAGGATCTCGATGACCCTGTCTTTGAAGCCCACACCCGTGTCACCGATGATCTTGATCGGATAGTCGGCGCAGGGAAATTCGATTTTTGGCGCTTTAACGTCGGAATCTGTCATGGCAGTAACGGCCTCGTAAGCCGGAAAACGGACAGGCCCCCGTCGCGTTCGGCGACGGGGGCGTACGGAGCAACGGTCAGCTTTTGATCAATCGGTGATCAGTTGAACAGACCGTAGAAGAACAAGCGGATGCTATCCCACAGGCGGCGGAAGATACCACCTTCGTCAACGGCGTCCAGGGCGATCAGGTTGGCGCTGTGCACGACCTTGTCGTCCAGTTTGACCTCAACCTTGCCGATGACGTCGCCTTTGGCGATCGGTGCAACCAGCTGTGGATTCATGGTCATGCTGGCAGCCAGCTTCTTCAGCTCGCCTTTTGGCATGGTCATGGTCAGGTCGTCAGCCAGACCGGCTTTGACCAGACGCTCTGTGCCTTTCCAGACCGGCGCCTGAGCCAGCTCGGTGCCCTTCTGATAGAAGGTCTGGGTTTCGAAGAAGCGGAAACCGTAGGTCAGCAGCTTCTGGGTCTCGGCAGCACGAGCTTGCTCGCTGTTGGTGCCGAACACCACCGCAATCAGACGCATGCCATCGCGAACGGCCGAGGACACCATGCAGTAGCCGGCTTCTTCGGTGTGACCGGTTTTCAGACCGTCGACGGTCTTGTCACGCCACAGCAGCAGGTTGCGGTTTGGCTGTTTGATGCCGTTCCAGAAGAACTCTTTCTGCGAGTAGATCGCGTAGTGAGCCGGGTCTTCGTGGATGATCGCGCGCGCCAGCAGGGCCATGTCATGGGCGGTGGCGTAGTGATCAGGGTTCGGCAGGCCGGTCGGGTTCATGAAGTGGCTGTTGACCATGCCCAGGTCGGCAGCAGTCTTGTTCATCAGGTCGGCGAAGGCGTCTTCGCTGCCGGCGATGTGCTCGGAAAGCGCAACGCTGGCGTCGTTACCCGACTGAATGATGATGCCGTGCAGCAGGTCGCTCACGGTGACCTGGCTGCCCACTTTGATGAACATCCGCGAGCCGCCGGTGCGCCAGGCGTTTTCGCTGACGGTCACAGGGTCGTTTTCGCCGATCTGACCGCGACGGATTTCCAGCGTGGCGATGTAGGCGGTCATCAGCTTGGTCAGACTGGCCGGTGGCAGGCGCTGGTCGCCATTGTTTTCGACCAGAACGTTGCCGCTGTTGGCGTCCATCAGCACATAAGCCTTGGCAGCCAGTTGCGGTGGCGATGGCGTCATCTGTTCTGCCGCAAACACGGCAGGCGCGGTGAATAGCGGGATTAGCAGGCAAAGGCGTTTTGCAAAGCTGGTGATGTTCATCCGTCTCTCGAAAATGCTAATGGGCAAACATGCCCTTGCGGGCAAAGCGGGTGCCGGGCTACCCCGGCAAACGGGCTCACATTCTACAGAACGTGCCGTGAAAAGCTGCTGACAACGACAAACCCGGCTGGCAGGTCGTCGGTCAGGCCGCGAAAACCGCCTCCGTTACCGGGGCGGGTATCGCTGATAAAGCATATGGAAGCGTTACTGGTCCGAGGTGACGACGCTTGGCGAGCCGAGATTGGCCGACCTTACGCTGTTTTGCAGTTGCTGGGCTTCACCCGGCGTGTCGACCGGTCCCATCCGCACGCGATAGAGCGTCTGTTGATTGCGTGCGATCGAACTCACGAACACCGGCGCCCGCACCATCCCGCTCAATTTCGACCTCAGGAGTTCCGCAGCGTCCGGGTTGGCGAAGGCTCCCACTTGGAGAAATAGCCCAGACGCTTGTCCGGAAGCGTTTTTTTTTGCGTCGATCGGCACGGGTGTGACCGGGGCGGCGTGTTGCTGGGGCGGCGGCGTCCATTGCTCGATGGTACCCGCTGAGGCGGTGATCACCGGAGCGCCCGGTTGCGGCTGACGCGCTGGCGTGTTGCTCGCCACTTGTGGCTGATCCAGCATCAGTGGTGCCGGTTTGCCGCGCTGCGCCCAATACTGCGAAGGGTCGATGCCTTCGACTTTTACCCGCGCCGTGCCGTTTTCGGCATAACCGAGCTTCTTCGCCGCGGCGTAAGACAGGTCGATGATGCGATCGGAGTAGAACGGGCCGCGATCGTTGACCCGCAGGATCACCGTGCGGTTGTTGTCCAGGTTGGTCACGCGAACGTAGCTGGGCAGCGGCAGGGTCTTGTGCGCCGCGCTCATGCCATACAGGTCATAGACCTCGCCGTTGGCGGTGTTCTGGCCGTGGAATTTGGTGCCGTACCACGAGGCCGTTCCCGTCTGGGAATAGGTCTTGGCATCGCTGAGCGGGAAATAGGTCTTGCCCAGCACGGTGTACGGGTTGGCCTTGTAGGGGCCGGTGTGCAGGGTCGGAATGGCGTCGGGGATGCGCGAAACGTCAACGTCCCACCAGGGCGCGCCGTCTTTGTGCGCCCGGTTGATGTCCAGCCCGGGCTGCGAACGGATCACATTGCCCTGCTGCCGCTGCGTCGTGGTCGTCGGTCGGCTGGTTGAGCAGCTGACGATCAGCAGAGTCAGCGCCGCGAAGGCCATCAGTTTCAATGGTTGTTGCATCGGCAGTGACCGCATTACTTGACGTCCCGGGCTTGAACAAGCATTTCAGACAGCTGATGCACGGCCATGGCGTACATCACGCTGCGGTTGTACCGCGTGATTGCGTAAAAATTCTTCAGACCCATCCAGTATTCAGGGCCTTTGTCGCCATCGAGGCGAAACGCCGTGACCGGCATGTCGTCGCGCAGCGCATCATGACTCGCCCAGCCCAACGCTCGCAACTCCCCAACGTTCTTCACCGGATCAATGCCAGGGCTCAAGCCCTCGTCGACGCGGTCACCGCGCACGTCCGCGCGACTGACAACCGGCTGACCGGCCACCCAGCCGTGACGCTGGAAGTAGCTGGCAACGCTGCCGATTGCATCGTCCGGGTCGTTCCAGATATTGATGTGGCCGTCGCCGTCAAAATCCACTGCATAGGCGCGGAAGCTGCTCGGCATGAACTGGGGCAAACCCATGGCGCCGGCGTAGGAGCCTTTGAGCGTCAGTGGATCGACCTGTTGTTCGCGGGACAGCAGCAGAAACTCGCGCAGCTCCTTGCGAAAGAAGTCGGCGCGCTGGGGATAGTCGAATGCCAGCGTCGACAACGCGTCCATCACCCGGTAATTCCCGGTATTGCGGCCGAAAAACGTCTCGACGCCGATAATCGAAACGATCACCTGAGCGGGCACCCCGTATTCTTGCTCGGCGCGCGCCAGGGCGGCCTCGTGCTGACGCCAGAAGTCGACGCCCCGGGCAACGCGCGCGTCGGTGAGGAACATCGGGCGATAGTCTTTCCACGGTTTGACGCGTTCGGCGGGCTTCGAAATGGCATCGAGGATCGCCTGCTTGCGCTGCACATCACGGAACACCTCAATCAATTGCTCGCCCGCAAACCCATAATCGCGGGTCATTTCGCTGACGAACTGGGCGACTTGAGGGGAGCCGTCATAGTCACCGGCAAGTGATTCCTGCACTGAGCCGAAGATGCCCATCAGACCGACCAGCGGCGCATATCGAGCAGCCCAGCCACGCACTACTTGCATTGAGTTCTTCACCTTAATCAAACCTGAGCGATCCATTTGCGATGCGTGTGGATCGACATCAAAACACCAAACGCTGACAGCAGCGTCACCAGCGAAGTTCCGCCGTAGCTAATGAAGGGCAACGGCACGCCTACGACCGGCAACAGACCGCTGACCATACCGATATTGACGAAAACGTAAACAAAAAAGGTCATGGTCAGGCTGCCCGCGAGCAGCTTGCCGTAGAGCGTCTGCGCCTGGGCGGTGATCACCAGCCCGCGGCCGATCAGCAACAGGTAGATCAGCAGCAGCGCGCAAATCCCCACCAGGCCGAATTCTTCGCCGAGCACCGCAATAATGAAGTCGGTATGGCTTTCAGGCAAAAAGTCCAGGTGCGACTGCGTGCCCATGAGCCAGCCTTTGCCGAACACGCCGCCCGATCCGATGGCTGCCTTCGACTGAATGATGTTCCAGCCGGTGCCGAGCGGATCGCTCTCCGGGTCGAGGAAGGTCAGGATCCGCTGCTTCTGGTAGTCGTGCATAAAGAAGAACCACATGCCGACCGCCACCGGAACTGCGGCCGCGATCACGCTGATGATCCAGCGCCAGCGCAGGCCGGCCATGAACAGCACAAAGGTGCCGGACGCCAGAATCAGCAGCGAGGTGCCGAGGTCCGGCTGGCGCACGATCAGAATGAACGGCAGGCCAATCAGCCCGAGGCTCACCGCGACGTGCTTGAGGTGTGGCGGCAGCGTGCGCTTGGACAGGTACCAGGCGATGGTCGCCGGCATGATGATCTTCATGAATTCCGAGGGCTGGAAGCGGATGACCCCGGGAATGTTGATCCAGCGCGTGGCGCCCATGGCGTTGTGACCCATGACGTCCACCGCCACCAGCAGCAACACGCCGATCACATAGGCGGCGGGCACCCAGCGGGCCATGAATCGGGGTTCAAGCTGCGCAATGACGAACATCGACACCAGGCCGATACCGAAGGAGGTCGCTTGCTTGATCAGCAGGTCCCAACTCTTGCCGCTGGCCGAATACAGCACGAACAGGCTGCCCGCCGCCAACGTCAGCAGTAGGATCAGCAGCGGGCCGTCGACGTGGATTTTCTGCAGGAAGGTGGCGCGACGGCGCATCACATCTTCGCTGGACAGGATGCGGTCGAAATTACTCTTCACGGGCCGCGGTCTCCGGAGGCTGTGCATTGCTGGCGTATTCGGGTTTCAGATGGCCCTGGGGATCAAGCAGCCAGGCGTCCATGACCTGCCGCACCACCGGCGCGGCAACGCCCGATCCCGACTCACCGTTTTCGATCATCACCGCGACGACGATCTTCGGGCTGTCGGCCGGTGCGAAGCCGACGAACAAGGCGTGGTCGCGGTGGCGTTCCTGGACTTTCGAGCGGTCGTACTTCTCGCCCTGCCGAATGGCCACGACCTGGGCCGTACCACTCTTGCCGGCGATGCGGTACTGCGCACCAATCGCGGCTTTGCGCGCGGTGCCGCGAGCGCCGTGCATCACTTGCTGCATGCCGTGGTTGACCTTGGCCCAGTCCGACGGGTCGCGCAGGACGATGTCCGGCATCGGGTTTTCGTCCACCGGCTTCTGCCCTTCGACGGTCCTGGCCAGGTGCGGACGGTTCCACTTGCCTTTGTTCGCCACCAGCGCGGTGGCCTGGGCCAATTGCAGCGGGGTGGCCTGCATGTAGCCTTGACCGATCCCCAGAATGAGTGTCTCGCCCGGGAACCACGCCTGCCGCCGGGTGACGCGCTTCCAGTCACGGGACGGCATCAGGCCGGGGGATTCTTCGAACATGTCCAGCGAGACTTTCTGGCCGATGCCGAACTTGTTCAGGTACGCGGACAGCCGATCGATCCCGACCTTGTGGGCCAGATCGTAAAAGTAGGTGTCATTGGAACGCATAATCGCCGTGTCCAGATCCACCCAGCCATCGCCGGTGCGGTTCCAGTTGCGGTATTTGTGGTCGTAGTTCGGCAGCATGTAATAGCCGGGGTCGAAGACCCGCGTGCTGGCGGTGATCACGCCGGTGTCGAGGCCGGCAATCGCCACGGCCGGCTTGATGGTCGAACCCGGTGGATACAGGCCTCGCAGAATGCGGTTGAACAGCGGACGGTCGACCGAATCGCGCAGCTCGGAGTACGCCTTGAAGCTGATGCCGGTGACGAACAGGTTCGGGTCGAAGCTCGGCTGGCTGACCATCGCCAGCACCTCGCCCGTGCTTGGGTCCAGCGCCACTACCGCGCCGCGACGCCCGGCCAGCGCAGCTTCGGCGGCTTGCTGCAGCTGGATGTCGAGGCTCAGGACGATGTCCTTGCCGGGCACCGGATCGGTCCGTTTGAGCACGCGCAAGACGCGGCCGCGGGCGTTGGTTTCGACTTCTTCGTAGCCGACCTGACCGTGCAGCTCGGGCTCATAGAAACGCTCGATGCCGGTTTTGCCCATGTGATGGGTGCCGCTGTAATTCACGGGATCGAGGCTTTTCAGCTCTTTCTCGTTGATCCGGCCCATGTAACCCACCGAGTGCGCGAAGTGCTCGCCCTGTGGATAGTGACGAACCAGCTGCGCCACCACCTCAACGCCCGGCAGGCGGAACTGGTTGACGGCGATGCGGGCGATCTGTTCTTCGGACAACTCGAACAGAATGGGCACCGGTTCAAACGGCCGACGCCCCTGCTTCATGCGTTTTTCGAAGATGATCCGATCATCCGGCGTCAGCTCAAGGATCTGGACGATGGTGTCCAGCACTTGCGTCCAGTCACCGGAACGTTCGCGGGTCATGCTCAGGCTGAAGCTGGGCCGGTTGTCGGCAATGACCACGCCGTTACGGTCGTAGATCAGGCCACGACTCGGCGGGATCGGCTGCACGTGAACGCGATTGTTCTCGGACAGCGTCGAGTGATACTCGTACTGGATGACCTGCAGAAAATAAAGCCGCGCGACCAACACGCAGATCAGCACGACAACCGCGACTGCGCCGACCACGACTCGGCTGCGCACAAGGCGTGCGTCCTTTTCGTGGTCTTTCAGGCGGATCGGCTGAGACATTTAGGGCAGGTTCACAGTAAAGGCAGCGGCGCTACTTGTGATAAGGGTGACCGGACAGCACGGTCCAGGCACGATAGATCTGTTCACCGATGAGGATGCGCACCAGCGGGTGCGGCAACGTCAGCGGCGACAACGACCAGCGCTGCTCGGCCCGGGCACAGACTTCCGGCGCCAGCCCTTCCGGACCGCCGACCATCAGGTTGACCGTGCGCGAATCCAGACGCCAGCGATCGAGCTCGCCCGCCAGTTGCTCGGTACTCCATGGCTTGCCATGCACTTCAAGCGTGACGATCCGCTCGCCCGGCTGCACTTTCGCCAGCATGGCCTCGCCTTCCTGACGGATGAGGCGTGCCACGTCGGCGTTCTTGCCACGGGTGTTGAGCGGAATTTCCACCAGTTCCAGCGCCAGTTCGGATGGCAGACGCTTGGCATATTCATGCCAACCCTCTTCCACCCACTTGGGCATGCGGGAACCGACAGCGATCAGACGCAGACGCACGACGAAGCCTTAGGCCTGGTCTTTGTTCAGCTTGTCGAAATGCTCGTGAGCGTTTTCCGGGCTGTGGTGTGCAGCGCTGGCCGAACGGCTCTGCTCGGCACCGGCCCACAGACGCTCGAGGTCGTAAAACTGGCGAGCGGAAGCGGTCATCATGTGGACGATGGCGATGTCCAGGTCCAGCAGCACCCAGTCGCTGTTGCCCTTGCCTTCTTCGCCCAACGGCTTGAGGCCCTGCTTTTTGACTTCTTCGCGGACCTTGTCGAGCATCGCGTTGATCTGGCGACTGGAGGTACCGGTCGCGATGACCATGTAGTCGGTGATGCTCTGCTTGTCACGGACGTCCAGCACCTGGATGTCCACGGCCTTGACGTCTTCCAGTGCAGCTTTGATCACGTCGATGATTGGATTTACAGCGCGTTTGTCAGTCATAAAAAACTCTTTCAACTCGTATGTTTGGGCGTTTCTTCGCGCACTTGGCTGCGTTGAAACGCTCCTTCAGTTCGACGCACGGTAAAGCCCGTGCGTATCGATATAGGCCAGTACCGCGTCTGGCACCAGAAAACGTACCGACTTACCGCTGGCCAGCAGTTGACGGATCTGGGTGGCAGACACCGAAAGCGGCGTCTGCCAGACGAACGTAATTTTACCGCCGGGCCCTTTCAGGGCCTTTGGATCACTGACGGCACGTCCCGCGAGCAGATTTCGCATCGCATCCGGGGACTCGCTGTCGGCGTCCGGGCGTTGCAGCACCACGATATGGCAGTGCTCCAGCAACTCTTCCCACCGATGCCAGGAAGGCAGCCCGCAAAAGGCGTCCCAACCCAGCAATAAAAATAGCTGATCATCGGCGGCGAGTTCCGCGCGCATCGATTCCAGCGTGTCGATCGTGTACGACGGCTTGTCGCGCAACAGCTCGCGATCATCCACCGTCAATGGCGGCACCCCGGCGACCGCGCACTGGACCATCGCCAGACGGTCCTGCGCCGAAACGCTCGGCGTATCGCGATGAGGCGGTCGGGCGCTGGGCGTCAGACGCAACTCATCGAGTTTCAGCAGCTCGGCGACTTCCAGTGCGCCACGCAAATGGCCAATGTGCACCGGGTCGAACGTGCCGCCGAGTATGCCGATGCGCTTGGCCACCCGTGCAGTGTTCAGCGGGACTGCAATCGGATCGGCCACTGCCTGCGCGCCGCTGCCTGAAGGCTGACCGACGTCGGCCAAGTCAGACTGGCCCCTGCCCGCGCAATTGTGTGCCATCGCCGACGACGATGTATTTCTCGCAGGTCAGGCCTTCAAGCCCCACGGGACCGCGCGCGTGAATCTTATCGGTCGAAATGCCGATTTCCGCACCCAGGCCGTATTCGAAACCGTCGGCAAAGCTGGTGGGCGCGTTGACCATCACCGAACTCGAGTCGACTTCAGCCATGAAGCGGCGAGTCTGGGCTTGCGAGTCGGAGATGATGGCGTCGCTGTGATGCGAGCCATAGTGATTGATGTGTTCGATGGCCTGGTCCAGACCGGTAACGATGCGGATCGACAGGATCGGCGCAAGGTACTCGGTGTGCCAGTCTTCTTCGGTGGCGGGCAAAACGTCGATGAGGTCGCGGGTGCGCTCGCAACCGCGCAGTTCGACGCCTTTTTCACGGAACTGGGCGGCCATGGGCGGCAGGAAGTCTGCGGCGACGGTTTGATCGACGAGCAGGGTTTCCATCGCGCCGCAGATGCCGTAACGGTAGGTCTTGGCGTTGAAGCTGATGCGCTGGGCAGCGGCCAGGTCGGCATGGGCGCTGACGTAGACGTGGCAGATGCCGTCCAGGTGTTTGATGACCGGGACTTTGGCGTCACGGCTGACGCGTTCGATCAGACCTTTGCCGCCACGGGGAACGATGACGTCCACGTACTCCGGCATGGTGATCAAGGCACCCACGGCGGCGCGGTCGGTGGTTTCGACGACTTGCACGACGGCGGCGGGCAAACCTGCGTCATCGAGGCCACGCTGGATGCAGGCGGCGATGGCGCGGTTGGAATGTATGGCTTCGGAGCCGCCACGCAGGATGGTGGCGTTACCGGATTTGAGGCAGAGGCTGGCGGCGTCGATGGTGACGTTGGGGCGCGACTCATAGATGATGCCGACGACGCCGAGTGGCACGCGCATTTTGCCGACCTGGATGCCGGACGGCTGGAAGTTCATGTCGCGCAGGGTGCCGATGGGGTCTGGCAGGCTGGCGACCTGGCGCAGGCCGGCGATCATGCTGTCGATGCGGGCCGGGGTCAGGGAGAGGCGTTCGAGCAGAGCGGGTTCGAGTCCATTGGCGCGGCCGGCAGCGAGGTCTTGTTCGTTGGCGGCGGTCAGC
This sequence comes from Pseudomonas sp. KU26590, assembly GCF_026153515.1. Classification (NCBI taxonomy): domain Bacteria; kingdom Pseudomonadati; phylum Pseudomonadota; class Gammaproteobacteria; order Pseudomonadales; family Pseudomonadaceae; genus Pseudomonas; species Pseudomonas sp. KU26590. The sequence continues at coordinate 1,049,575 of NZ_CP110644.1, read as the reverse complement.
TCGGCACGGGAAGCGTCCAGCGCGGCAGCGGTGGCTGCAAGGGCGCGGTTCTTCTGTGCGGTGCTGGCACGGCCGATCACGCGGGAGGCTTCGCGGGCGGCGCGACCCAGGCGGGTCATGTAGTCAAGAACGGACTCAGTCATGGTCTCGGGGGTCTTGGCAAATGGGAAAGCGGCGGATTATAGCTGTCGGGCGTGCTGAACGACAGCGGCGACGGGCGGATGGTCGGAATAAGGCCGTTTTGTTGTTCTCAAGGCGGAGCGGCGGTAGTGCAACCGAGGGTATATCCGTTATCTCCAGCGTCACGAATTATGGTTCCGCCCTTACGGCGGGTCACTTTTTCCAACAGCCGAAAAAGTAACCAAAAAGGCCGTGCTCCTGGTTGGGCCCGACTTCGTCGGGTTCCTTCACTCCGGTCTCGCTCCGTGGGCCCGCGCCGAACGGACATCCATGTCCTGACGGCGCTCTCGCCGCATCCATGCGGCTCGGCCCACTACGCGAGACCTGCGTTCAGCCTGCACCCAAGTCGCGATTGGCGGTGTTTGAGCCTTTTGCGTATGAAGATCAAAAGCAGATCAGAAGCACAGCAAAAGCAAATCTAGTGCAGATCAAAAGCTTCCAGGCTAAAGCCGGTCCTACAGGGGTCGCAGCCGGTCCCACTGGCGGGATGCGATGCTTTTAGTGGGACCGGCTTTAGCCGGGAAGGCGCCAGTTCAGGCGCTGGTATTGGCGGCCCCGTGCTTACACACCCATTCAGCTCCAATTAAGGCCGATGTTGATATGATCGCGGTCCATTCTCTGACTGCACTCATCCATGCCTGACCCATCGCCACGCGCCCTGCCGGACAGTTTCTTTAATCGCGACGCTCAGACGCTTGCCCGAGATTTGCTCGGCAAGGTGATCCGTCACAAGGTCGACGGGTTGTGGTTGTCGGCGCGGATTATTGAGACGGAGGCGTATTACGTGGCCGAGAAAGGCAGTCATGCGTCCCTCGGTTACACGGAAAAACGTAAGGCTTTGTTTCTGGAAGGCGGGCACATTTATATGTATTACGCCCGTGGCGGTGACTCGCTGAACTTCAGTGCGGAAGGTCCGGGCAATGCCGTATTGATCAAATCGGCCTATCCCTGGGTCGACGCGGTCTCCGATGAGAACGCCCTCGCCCGCATGCTGCTCAACAATCCCGACACCAGCGGAAACGTGCGTACGCCAGAGCGGCTGTGTGCCGGGCAGACGTTGCTGTGCAAGGCGCTGGGCCTGAAAGTGCCGATGTGGGACGCCAAACGCTTCGATGAAGAACAGCTGTTTGTCGAGGACGTGGGCCAGCGACCGCCGCGAATCATTCAAACGACGCGCCTGGGCATCCCCGCCGGACGCGACGAGCACCTGATGTACCGGTTCGTTGACGCCGCCTATGCCCGGTTCTGCACACGGAACCCGGTCAGACGCGGGCAAGTCGAAGGACGCGACTATATTTTCATCGAGCAAGGAAACTAAACCCATGGGCGCGTGGCTCGACAGCATCACCTCTTGGCTAAGCGCCAACCCTTCCTGGCTCGGCGCGGCGATATTCATTGTCGCGTTCATCGAGTGCCTGGCCATCGCCGGCATTGTTGTCCCCGGCACCGTGGTGCTGTTCGCGATCGCCGCACTGGCCGGCAGCGGCGTGCTGCCCTTGGGTGAAGCGCTTTTGCTGGGCTTCCTCGGTGGGATATTGGGCGACCTGGTCTCGTATTTCCTCGGCCGGCGTTTCCATCAGAAAATTCGTCAATTGCCCGGTCTTCGCAATCACCCGGAGTGGATCGGCGGCGCCGAGACGTACTTCCAGCGCTACGGCATCGCCAGCCTGCTGGTCGGCCGCTTCATCGGCCCGCTGCGCCCGATGCTGCCGATGGTGGCCGGGATGTGCGACATGCCGTTCGTGCGTTTTGCCGGTGTCAGCTTGATTGCCGCCGCGGGCTGGTCCGTGGCCTATATTCTGCCGGGTTGGGCGACCGGTGCGGCCATCCGCTTGCCGCTGCCGGAAAACTTCTGGCCCCAAGCAGCAGTGGTCGGTGCCGGCCTGGCGATTCTGCTGGGCATCAGCGTGCAGAGCAGCCTGCGGCAAAAGCCTTACGCGACCAAGGTTATCGCCCTGACGTGCTTCATTCTGTTGGGGAGTGTGTTTCTAGGCTGGCCGTATCTGGCCGATTTCGATCAAGGCATCATGACCGTGGTGCAGGCCGGACGAAGCGCTGCGGCCGAGAGTTTCGTGGTGATGGTGACGGGGCTGGGAGATTTCCGCACTCAGTTCTGTGCCGCCGCCCTGCTGACAATCCTGCTGATCGTCACGCGTCAGTGGCGCCATGCGATCTTCGTGGTTGGCACCACTCTCGGCGCTGCGCTGATCAATCAGAGCATGAAATACACCTTCGCCCGCGCACGGCCTGAGGTACTGACGGAGGCCCTGGGGACTTACAGCATGCCGAGCGGGCATGCATCGGCATCGTTTGCGCTGTTCATGTCGCTGGCGGTGCTTGCCGGCCGGGGTCAGCCGGTGAGACTGCGATTGACCTGGCTGCTGCTGGGCGGGATACCGGCGCTGGCGATCGCGATGTCACGGGTGTATCTGGGCGTGCACTGGCCGACGGATGTCACGGCAGGGATGCTGCTGGCGTTTTTCACGTGCGCGGCGAGTCTTGCGTTCGTGCAGAACAAGAAGCCGTTGGAGGCGCTGCCAATCAAGGTGTGGTGGCTGTTGCTGCCAGCGATGGTGGCGCTGTTCGGTGGCTTTGGACTGCACTCGTTCTCGCACGGCTTGATCCGCTATCAGTACTGACGCGGCCTGGATGCGGCCCGACGGGTTAACCATCCGGGCCGCGCTACCGCGAGCAGAACACTGCAATCACGGCTGCATGTCGCCCTGCATCTCGTCGAGCAGGTCCTGAATCGCGTCGAGCCTTTGTTCGGCGTCTTCAATTTCCAGCAGCTCGATCTTGTCTTCTTCGGCGAACGGCAGCAGGTAGGCCAGTTGGTTGGCCAATGAATGCTGACCGCTGGCGGTGAGGCCCATGTTCAGCGCGGCCACCATCGGGTGTTCGGCCAGTGCGGCGAGTAACGCGACAAGATCGTCGTCCTCCTCCTGCAGCGGTTGCTCTTGGGGATCGTCCAGCCACTCGACCTCGCCGACCAACAGGTTGTCGCGCTGGGTGCTGTAGTCCTTCACCCGAAAGCGTCGAGCACCCACTACCCGAATGCCGAGCAGGCCGTTGTCCTGCTTCTGGAAATCGGTCACCCGTGCTTCGCAGCCGATCAGCGAGAAACCGTCCGGCACGTCGCCCGTCTCACTGCCTTCAGTGATGCAGACCACACCAAAGCCTTCGCCCTGCTTCATGCAGCGGCCAATCATGTCGAGGTAGCGCGCCTCGAATAGCTGGAGATCGAGCACGCACCCCGGGAACAGCACGGCATTTAGTGGAAACAACGGCAACGACATAAACCTATCCTCAAGCAACCAGAGACACCGCCAACGGCAGGAACAAGGCCGTGGCGACACCCATCAAACTCATCGCCAACGCCGCGAAGGCGCCGCATTCCTCACTTTCCTGCAGGGCCGCCGACGTACCCACCGCGTGAGCCGTCAGCCCAAGGGCCATGCCTCGGGCTTCCGGGCTGTTTACCCGCGCCAGGGTCAGCAGGCCGGGGCCGAATATGCCGCCGATCACCCCGGTTATCAACACAAACACCGCGGCCAGCGCCGCCACACCGCCAATCTGCTCGGCGACCAGCATGGCAATCGGCGAAGTCACGGACTTGGGCGCCATGGTCATCAGGATCATGTGATCCGCGCCGAGCATCCAGCCCAGGCCCACGCACAGCCCGGTGGCCAGTACGCCGCCCACCACCAGCGTAGTCAATACCGGCCAGAACAGTTGCCGGATCCGCCGCAGATTCAGAAAAAGCGGCACTGCCAGCGCAACCGTCGCCGGGCCAAGCAGGATGCTGAGGATTTCAGTGCTTTTGCGGTATTCGACGTAGGACAGTCCGCAGCTCACCAATACGCCAATCACCACCAGCATCGAAATGAGCACCGGCTGCAAAAACACCCATCGGGTTTTCTCGTAGCCGGCCAGCACCAGTTGATAAGCGCCCAGCGTGATGGCGATGCCGAACAAGGGGTGATGAATCACCGACAGCCAGGCGCCGTGCCAGTCCAGGCTCATGATGGCTCCCGGCGATTGGCCTGACGGTCGATGAGTTTCTGCATCAGCCAGCCGGCGAAGGTCAGCGAGACCATAAGGGAAATAACCAGCGAGCCGACAATCGCCCAGAAGTCCTCGGCGATCTGGTCGGCATACACCATCACGCCCACGGCGGGCGGCACCAGCAGCAACGGCAGATATCGCAGCAGGCTGCTGGCGGCCAGGCTGATGGGTTCGCTGACTTCGCCGCGGGTCATCAGGTAGATCATCAACAGCACGAGCCCGATGATCGGGCCGGGCAGTATCGACAGAAACAGGTGATTGAGCGCGGTTCCGATCAGTTGGAACAGCACAAGCCAGGTCAGGCCTCTTAGCAACATAGAAAACTCCAGCAGATTCACGGCGACATTATAGGCACGCCACCCGCGCTGCCTATGGGGTGGTATTCGCCAGTTGAGGGCACATTGACCCGCGCAGTGCAGCGTGCTGATCTTCAATGCCAAGCAATAACAGCGCCGACGTCACCGTGCCTGTGAAGATCGCGCGCGAAAACAATAACTGGCAAGGAGAGTAGCGATGCCCCACGTACCCGATGCAGAACTCAAAAGCTATGAAGGCAAGGACCTGGGATGCTCCGACTGGCTGACCATCGATCAGGCGCGCATCAATCTGTTCGCCGAGGCCACCGGCGACTTTCAGTTCATCCACGTCGATCCGGTCAAAGCAGCGCAAACCCCGTTCGGTTCGACCATCGCACATGGGTTTCTGTCGCTTTCGCTCATGCCCAAACTGATGGAGTCCTTGATGGTCGTGCCTGAAGGCATGCAAATGGCGATCAACTATGGCCTGGACAGCGTGCGTTTCATTCAGCCGGTGAAAGTGAATTCGCGCGTTCGTCTAAAAGTCACGCTGGCGCAGGTCACCGAAAAGAAGCCCGGCCAATGGCTGCTCAAAGCCACGGCAACGCTTGAAATCGAAGGCCAGGACAAGCCTGCGTTCGTTGCTGAACCGCTTTCGCTGTGCTTTGTGTAACCCTGCTATCCCTCCCGGAACCCTCCCGAAACATGAAACAGTCGTAACAGACTGTTTCATGAGCGTTCCTCGCTGCGGCATACTCGCTGCGGCTGTGTGAGCGACTCGATACACGTACGCGATCAGATCACGCCGAAACATCTTATTTTCGGGATTTACCATGCGCGCGTTTGCTCCTTTGGCCCTGACCCTCCTTCTTACCGCTTGCGGCGACGGCGAATCGCTGTTGCCCCCGGACGCTCGCCTGCCCGACGGCGGACGCTATCGCGGCGACGTGATCAATGGCGTGCTGCAAGGCAAGGGCCGGATCGATTACCCCAACGGCAGCTGGTACGCCGGGGAGTTCAAGAGCGGGCAGTGGAACGGCCAGGGTGAGTGGCACGCCAGCAATGGCGACGTTTACCGGGGCGGTTTTCAGGACGGGCTATTCCATGGCCAGGGCTCGCTGACGACCAGCGCCGGCAGTTACGTCGGCGGCTACAAGCTGGGGCGACGCGATGGCGAAGGCACGCTCAAAGAGCACGGCATGAGTTACCGCGGCGAGTTCAAGGCCGATCTGTATGACGGCGCCGGGCATCTGGAGCTGGACGACGGCAGCGAGTATCAGGGCCAGTTCGCCCATGGCAAACCCAACGGTGAAGGCCAGCGCAACGATTCGGCGGGCAACCAGTTCAGCGGCAAGTTCGTCGACGGCCAGCTTGAAGGCACGGGCAACTTCAACAGCGCCGATGGCGATCAGTACGTCGGCGGTTTCCATAACAATCAGCTCAATGGCCGCGGTCGCTACGAAAACGCCGATGGCGATGTCTGGTCGGGCCAGTTCAAGGATGGCGCGTTCACCGGCGAGGGCGAGCTGATCGGCTCCGACGGCACGCGCTATCAAGGTGACTTCAAGAACTGGCGCTTCGCAGGCTCAGGCAGCCTGAAGCTCCCAGACGGCAGCGTGTACATCGGCCAGTTCGAGAACGACAACTATCAAGGCGGCGGCGTGCTAACCACGGCGGACGGCGAAGTCCAGAGCGGCACTTGGTCCAACGGCCAGCGCGTGCGCGACGCGGCCGGCAAGCTGCTCCCGGACCCACTGGAAATCGGCCTGCTCGCCCAGGGCGCCCTGGTCGAGAAAGCCCTCGCCGCCGTGCCCGCCTCCACGCCGGCCATCGAGCTTTACAGCCTTGTCGTGGGTGGCGATGGCAAGCAGAGCGTCTTTCTGCGCGAGGCCGATTACGTAAACAAGCTGTTGGCCACGCGCTTCGGTGCTTCGGGTCAGATCACGTTGGTCAACCATCGCGATCACATGGCCGATCGCCCGATGGCAACCCGCGAGACCATCAGCCGCGCCGTGCAAACGCTGGCCAAGCGCAGCGGTCCGGAAGATTTGATCTTCATTTACCTGACCAGCCACGGCACCCATGAACACGAGCTGGTGCTGGATCAGCCGCGTCTGGAGCTGTCAGACCTGCCCGCCAACGAGATGGCCGGCGTGCTGGCGCCGCTGAAGAATCGCGACAAGGTGGTGGTGATTTCCGCGTGCTATTCGGGCGGTTTCATTCCGGCGATCAAGGACGAGCGGACGATGGTGATCACTGCCTCCCGTGAGGATCGGGTGTCATTTGGCTGTTCTGAGGAGGCCGATTTCACCTACTTCGGCGAGGCGCTGTTCGGCAAGGCGCTGGTGGAAACCGACGATCTGGTGCAAGCGTTCAACGAAGCGCGAGACATCGTCGCCCAGCGTGAGACGGACGAAAGCTTCGAAGCCTCCGAGCCGCAGATGTGGGCGCCGAAAGGCGTGGTCGCCCATTGGCGGCAACTGCGCAAAAGTCAGGCGGAGCGCGCGCTGAATACGGTGCGCCGCTGAGTGCCTCCGATGACGCGGAACCTGTGGGGGCCGGCTTGCTGGCGAACGCATGTGTCCAGACGCGAAGAGGGTGAATGTCGGATCGGGTTCGCCAGCAAGCCGGCTCCTACGGAGTGATGCCCCTCAAATGCGGGATGCGCCAAGATTTCATGTGTTTTTGTGAAACCCTCCCGCTTCGCCCGCAGTCTGTTCCGGTACAGCGCCTATGCTTGTGGCGTATCAAGGGAGAAAGATCATGTACTTGACGCCTCAGCACATCTTGCTTGCCGGAGCTACCGGATTGACTGGCGAGCACTTGCTCGACCGCCTGCTTAACGAACCCACTGTTACCCGGCTTCTCGCCCCCAGCCGTCGTCCTCTGGCTGAACATCCACGCCTGGAAAACCCGGTCGGCGATCTTCAAAGCCTGCTGCCCGCGCTGGAAGGCCCCGTAGACATCGCGTTCTGCTGCCTGGGCACCACGATCAAACAGGCCGGTTCCCAGGAAGCGTTTCGGGCCGTGGATCTGGACATGGTCGTCGCATTCGGCAAACGTGCCCGCGAGTTGGGTGCGCGTCACCTGCTGGTGATCAGCGCGGTAAACGCCGATCCGAAATCGAGCATCTTTTACAGCCGCGTCAAAGGCGAGATGGAAGAAGCACTGAAGCTTCAGGGCTGGCCGCAACTGACCATCGCCCAGCCGTCTCTGCTGATTGGCGAGCGGCAGGATCAACGGTTTGTGGAACAGTTGGCCGCGCCTCTCGCCAAGTTGATTCCCGGCAAATACGGCGGCATTGAAGCGTGCAACCTGGCCCGCGCGCTGTGGCGTCTGGCGCTGGAAGAGCAGGACGGCGTGCGGGTGGTTGAGTCGGATGACTTGCGGCGGTTGGGGAAGTGACTGAGCACCACTCAAGCTAACGGCAAGAACTGTGTAGGAGTGAGCTTGCTCGCGAGCAGGTCTGACAGTCACCCTTACAGGGCCAGTCATATCGCAATCGCGAGCAAGCTCACTCCTACAGGGATCGCCGACCCGAGTTACATCCCGCCGGTAGCCTGAAACCCAACACCCAGCGCGGTCAGAATCGACAACGGCAGCAGCAGCGTGTCGAGCAGCGCGCTGCCGGGCAGGTCGAGCATCGGATACTTCGGCGCCTCGGTGCCGAAGCGGTCCTTCTCGCAGCAGCCCCCTTCGATGGCGTACAGATCCAGTCGTGTGCCGGCGTACACGACCGGCGCGCCGGGCTGATTGGCATCGAGGGTGCGCACGGTCGAGCAGCCTGTGGTCAGCAACAGACCCAGCGCAATGACGACGAGCTTATTCATCGGCGCCAAAGTGATGCTCGCCCCAGCGCGGCAGCATGTCCTGCGGGACGTTGAGCAAGTTGAGGATCCGTGCGACGACGAAATCCACCAGATCATCGATCGTCTGCGGCTGGTGATAGAAACCGGGCGACGCCGGCAGAATCACCGCGCCCATGTTCGACAGCTTGAGCATGTTCTCCAGATGAATGCTGGAGAACGGCGCCTCGCGGGGCACCAGAATCAGCTGCCGACGCTCCTTCAACGTCACGTCTGCGGCGCGTTCGATCAGGTTGTTGCAGGCGCCCGTGGCGATTGCCGACAGCGTTCCGGTCGAACACGGCACTACCACCATCGCACTCGGCGAACCGGAACCGGACGCCACCGGTGACATCCAGTCTTCCTTGCCGTAAACCCGAATCTGGCCCGCTGTCGCGCCGGTGTATTCGTTGAGGAAGGCCTGCATCATCTGCGGTTTGGGCGGCAGGTTGACGTCGGTTTCGGTGGCCATGACCAACTGTGCGGCCTTGGAAATAAGGAAGTGCACTTCGCGATCCTCGCGCACCAGGCAGTCCAGCAGGCGCAGACCGTATTGCGCGCCGGACGCGCCGGTCATTGCCAGGGTAATACGTTCAGGGCCGCTCATTGCAGTGCCTCCGCGAGTTTGCCGTGCAGGCCGCCGAAGCCGCCGTTGCTCATGATGACCACGTGGGTGCCGGGCTCGGCCTGGTTTTTCACGAGCTCGATAATGCCGTCGAGGCTGTCGCAGACCAGTGACGGAATGGTGCATTGCGCAGCGGTTGCGGCCAGATCCCAGCCCAGATTGGCCGGCGCATACCAGACCACCTGATCGGCCTGGACCACGCTTTCCGGCAGACCATCGCGGTGGGCGCCGAGCTTCATGGAATTGGAACGCGGCTCGACGATGGCAATGATCGGTGCATCGCCAACCTTCTTGCGCAGACCGTCCAGCGTGGTGGCGATGGCGGTCGGGTGGTGGGCGAAGTCATCGTAGATGGTGATGCCGCGCACTTCGGCGACCTTCTCCATGCGCCGCTTCACGCTCTTGAAAGCACTCAACGCCTCAACGCCCTGCTGCGGCACGACGCCCACGTGGCGGGCAGCGGCGAGGGTGGCCAAGGCATTCGCCACGTTGTGCTGGCCGGTCATGCCCCAATCGACGACGCCTTGGACCGCACCTTCGAAAAGCACTTCGAATTTTGAACCGTCTTCGCTGAGCAGGTTCGCCTGCCATTGACCGCCCTCGCCCGTGGTTTGCACCGGCGTCCAGCAGCCCATTTGAATCACGCGCTCAAGTGCCGGCTCGGTGGTCGGGTGAATGACCAGGCCTTTGCTCGGGATGGTGCGCACGAGGTGGTGAAACTGCCGTTCGATGGCCGGCAGATCAGGGAAGATGTCGGCGTGATCGAATTCCAGGTTGTTGAGGATGGCGGTGCGCGGGCCGTAATGGACGAACTTGGAGCGCTTGTCGAAAAAGGCGCTGTCGTATTCGTCAGCCTCGACGACGAAGAACGGCGTATCGCCGAGACGCGCCGAAACATCGAAGTTCTGCGGCACGCCGCCGATCAGGAAGCCCGGGGCCATGCCAGCGTGCTCCAGCACCCAGGCGAGCATGCTGCTGGTGGTGGTTTTGCCGTGGGTGCCAGCGACGGCCAGCACCCAGCGACCGCGCAGGACGTGATCGGCCAGCCACTGCGGCCCGGAAACGTAGGGCAGGCCCTTGTTCAGGACATATTCGACCGCGGGATTGCCGCGCGACATGGCGTTGCCGACCACCACCAGATCCGGTGCCGGTTCGAGGTGCGAAGGGTCGTAACCCTGCATCAACTGAATGCCCTGCGCTTCGAGCTGCGTGCTCATCGGCGGGTAGACGTTGGCATCGGAGCCCGTGACTTTATGGCCCAGATCCTTGGCGAGCACCGCCAGCGAACCCATGAACGTGCCGCAGATACCCAGAATATGAATGTGCATGACCGACCTCTTAGAACATGGGCCGCAGGTTAGCGTAGAAGGCAGTGGATGCGCACGGGGGAATTACCGAGAGCGGCTGACACGCTTGAGGATGACCCTCGGGATTGTGAGTGAACGCCATGGTAGGACCGGCTTTAGCCGGGAAGACGTCGGGCGTCCCACCGCAGAATGGATAGCGCTCACACAGGCCTCTTCCCGGCTAAAGCCGGTCCCACTGAAAAGCCACGCGCATGTGCATCTTCGATCTGACGCGGTCAATTGTAGGAGCGCGCTTGCCCGCGAAATCGGTTAATCAGGCAATACAATGGTTGCAGTTCGAACGCCTTCGCGGGCAAGCGCGCTCCTACAGGATGCGCGTCAGTCATCATTATTTCGTTTTCCCGCCATGGCCCCTATACCGGCCAAGAAGCAAGTACTGAGTGGGACCGCGATCTCCCAGTAGGACCGGCTTCAGCCGGGAAAGCGTCAGGTGGCACACCGCAGAATGGATAGCGCTCACGCAGGCCTATTCCCGGCTGAAGCCGGTCCCACTGAAAAAAGCTCGCGCATGTGCGGTCTGACGCGGTCAATTGTAGGAGCGCGCTTGCCCGAGAAATCGGTTAATCAGGCGATACAGTTATTGCCGTTCAAACGCCTTCGCGGGCAAGCGCGCTCCTACAGGATGGGCGTCAGCCTGCATTATCCCGCTTTCCCGCCCGGCCTCATATGCCGGCCAAGCAGCACGTACTGAGTGGGACCGGCTTCAGCCGGGAACGGTTGGAGGCCTAAACACAGGTTCGGCGGTGTATCCCATGCTTGCGCAGCTTTCTATACAGCGTATTGCGACTCACCCCCAGCTCGCGGGCGGCGTGGGTCATGTGCCAACGCTGGGTTTCCAGGGTGGCGATGAGCGCTGCGCGTTCCGCGTCGTCCAAGGGCGAATGGGAAATGTCGGGCTTTGTCTGTGCACTCCCCTGCCGAATCGCCACCGGCAGATCAGCAAAACCAATCCGCCCCTCATCGCACAACGCCGCCAGCGTACGCAGCACGTTGCGCATCTGCCGCACGTTGCCGGGCCAGTTGAAGTCGAGCAGCGCCTGCCTGGCCTTCGCCTCAATCACAATCGCAAGCCCTCTCGCCTCCTGCTCCAGCAAGAACTCCAGCAACTGCGCCTTATCACTCCGCTCTCTCAACGGCGGCAAGGCGATCTCCAGGCCGTTAAGCCGATAAAACAAATCCTCACGAAAGCTGCCGTCCTCCACTCGATCCAGCAGATTCCGGTGGGTGGCGCTGATCACTCGTACATCCACCGCTCGCGGCTCGCCGCCAATGGGCACCACCAGCCGGTCTTCCAGCACTCGCAGTAAACGGGTCTGCAAGGCCACCGGCATGTCGCCGATCTCATCCAGAAACAACGTGCCGCCATCGGCCTGTTGCAACTTGCCGCGCATGCCTTCCTTGCGCGCGCCGGTAAAACTTCCGCCGCGATAACCGAACAGCTCGCTCTCGATCAGGCTTTCCGGAATGGCCGCGCAGTTCAGCGCCACGAACGGCTTGGCGGAGCGCCGACTCGCCTGATGCACCGCCTTGGCGAACGCCTCCTTGCCAGAGCCGGTCTCGCCGTTGATCAGCAACGGCACGTCGCGCTCGAATACCTTCAGCGCCCGACGGAAATCAGTGTGCAGCGATGCGTCGCCCAGCCAGATATCACTCGAACAGACCGGCACAGCCAACGTGCTGACAACCGGAGTAGCAAGGTCCTTCAGCTCGGTACGCGATTGCCCGCGCAGCACGGCGAAGAATCCCCTTCCATCACGGGTACGCAAAGGCCAACGGGTGGCGGCGTCCGGCGAAGCGCGGCTCAGCAACTCATCCAGTGAGCAGTCAAACAACGATTCCACGCCCTGCCCCACCAGATCGCCACGGCTCAAGCCCAGCAAATTCAGCGCGCTCTGATTCAGCGCACTGACGCAGCCTTCGCCGTCAAACGCCAACAGCCCTTCGCTGAACAAACCGACCGCGCCAGCCTGAAGGTGAAATCGCAGCAGCCACTGACCGTCAAAATGACGCAGGAAATAGCTGCTCTCGATCATCTTCGCCGACAGGTTCACCAGCGCCATGGTGTGAAACTGGCTCTGGCGGGACACATCGTGGCGGGCCGAAGAAACGTCGAGCACCGCAAGCAGATCGCCATGGGGATCGAACACCGGGCTCGCCGAACAGGTCAGTCCGGTGTGGCGGCCCCGAAAATGCTCGTCGCGATGGATGGTCACCGACTGACGCTCGACCAGGCAGGTGCCGATGCCGTTAGTGCCCTCGCGCGCCTCACTCCAGTCGGCGCCCAGCCAAAGGCCCGCACGCTCGAAAATCCGCCGGTCCCCGGGCTCGGTCACGCAATTGAGGATGATCCCGCGTGCATCGGTCAACAGCACCGCGCTGCCGCCGGCAAGCTGACGGTGCAGGCTGTTCATCTCGTCGCCGGCGATGGTCAGGACCTGCTGCAGTTGCTCGCGACTCTCCAGCACGCGCGCATGTTCATGCACGGTGGGCGCCATGGCTTGGGCGGGGTCGAGGTGATAATCCTCCAGGCACCGCAACCATGAACGGGCAATGGAAGGATCGGCGCCGGGGCCGTATTGATGGGGCGTTTTGCCTTGGGTAACGGTCAGCACTTGTTCGGCGTGGCGCGTCAGGTGATTGCTGTGCATTTTTATTTTTCATCCTGAGCCGGGGCTCTGCGGAGGATTCGCGACTCAGCATCCTCCTCGCCCGGATTCATTGCAATGCTGCGAAAGGCGGGGTCAGCCAAGCTGTCACGCAAAGGGTACAAAGTGTCACTCCGGCCGCCCCGCCGTTGATACACCACTCGGCCAGGACCACACGACCCATGGACAAAACCCCCATAAAACGGGCACCGGACGGCAGTGGCCCGCGCTTTGCTCTACGCTCTACCCATGCGACCTAACTATGCGCCGCAACGCGTTATCCCCAGACAATCACAAGAGCAAGGAGATATTCACCATGCGTTATGCCCACCCCGGTACTGAAGGCTCAATCGTTACCTTCAAGACCCAGTACGGCAACTACATCGGTGGCGAATTTGTGCCGCCGGTCAAAGGCCAATACTTCGAAAACATCTCGCCGATCACCGGCAAGCTGATCGCAGAATTTCCACGCTCCAGCGCCGAAGACATCGACAAAGCCCTCGACGCCGCCCATGCCGCGGCCGATGCGTGGGGCAAAACCTCGGTGCAGGAACGCTCGCTGACCCTGCTGAAAATCGCTGACCGCATCGAACAGAACCTGGAGTTGCTGGCCGTCACCGAGACCTGGGACAACGGTAAAGCCGTGCGCGAAACCCTCAACGCGGACATCCCGCTGGCAGTCGACCACTTCCGTTATTTCGCCGGTGTGCTGCGTGCCCAGGAAGGCTCCGCTGCGGAGATCGACGGCAACACCGTGGCGTATCACATTCACGAGCCGCTGGGCGTGGTCGGGCAGATCATCCCGTGGAACTTCCCGCTGTTGATGGCCGCCTGGAAACTCGCGCCCGCCCTCGCCGCCGGTAACTGCATCGTGCTCAAACCGGCCGAGCAAACGCCGCTGGGCATCACCGTGCTGATGGAGCTGATCGGCGATCTGCTGCCAAAAGGCGTGCTCAACGTGGTGCAGGGTTATGGCCGCGAGGCCGGTGAAGCGCTGGCCAGCAGCAAGCGTATCGCCAAGATCGCTTTCACCGGTTCGACGCCGGTGGGTTCGCACATCATGAAACTGGCGGCCGACAGCATCATCCCGTCCACCGTGGAGCTGGGCGGCAAGTCGCCGAACATCTTCTTCGAAGACATCATGCAGGCCGAGCCGGAGTTCATCGACAAAGCTGCTGAAGGCGTGGTGCTGGCGTTCTTCAACCAGGGCGAAGTCTGCACGTGCCCGTCGCGTTGCCTGGTTCAGGAATCGATCTACCCGCAGTTCATGGAAGTGGTGATGAAGAAGGTCCTGAAGATCCAGCGCGGCGATCCGCTGGACACTGAGACCATGGTCGGCGCGCAGGCGTCGCAGCAGCAGTTCGACAAGATCCTTTCGTACCTCGAAATCGCTCAGAGCGAAGGCGCCGAGCTGCTGACCGGCGGCAAGGTCGAGAAGCTCGAAGGCTCGCTGGCCACCGGCTACTACATCCAGCCGACGCTGCTGAAAGGCAACAACAAGATGCGCGTTTTCCAGGAAGAAATCTTCGGCCCGGTGGTGAGCGTGACCACCTTTAAGGACGAAGCGGAAGCCCTGGCCATTGCCAACGACACCGAGTTCGGCCTGGGTGCCGGCGTCTGGACCCGCGACATCAATCGCGCGTATCGCGTAGGCCGGGCAATCAAGGCCGGTCGCGTGTGGACCAACTGCTACCACCTGTATCCCGCCCATGCGGCGTTCGGCGGTTACAAGAAATCCGGCGTCGGCCGCGAAACCCACAAGGTCGCGCTTGAGCACTATCAGCAGACCAAGAACCTGCTGGTGAGCTACGACATCAATCCGCTGGGCTTCTTTTGATTAGCGTGTTCAGGTGACAAGCAACGGCCTCTTCGGAGGCCGTTTTTGTTACAGGGTTTCGGCAATGCAACGTGTAGGAGCGTGGCTTGTCCCGCGATCTGGCGCGCAGCGGCAGCAATCCGGCCAATGCGGGCTATCCATAATCGCGCGGCGGCAGGATTACGGCTGCTGCGCAGCCGATCGCGGGACAAGCCACGCTCCTACCGGTTCGTACCCGCCGCTGACACGTAGCAGACGCAAACCCTGCGGGAGTGAAAGGGGGCGGCATGTCGAGCGCCATAATTGCATTGCATGCCTCTATAATGCCGCGCACATTTCCCCTCTTCGCCCCGCACGACCCGGATCGGGTCTCAAACCAGGTGCCTACATGGATTTCAATCCGCTTGATCTGATTCTTCACCTCGACGTTTACCTAGACCTGCTTGTGACCCAATACGGCACCTGGGTTTACGCGATTCTGTTTCTGGTGATCTTTTGCGAAACCGGCCTGGTGGTCATGCCGTTCCTGCCGGGCGATTCGCTGCTGTTCATCGCGGGCGCCGTGGCGGCCGGTGGCGGCATGGATCCGGTGTTGCTGGGGTGCCTGCTGATGGCAGCAGCGATACTCGGCGACAGCACCAACTACATCATCGGCCGCACGGCTGGCGACAAGCTGTTCAGCAACCCGAATTCGAAAATCTTTCGTCGGGATTACCTGACCAAAACCCAGGAATTCTACGGTCGCCACGGCGGCAAGACCGTTACCCTCGCGCGCTTCCTGCCGATCATCCGCACCTTCGCCCCCTTCGTGGCCGGTCTTGGCCGCATGCCTTACCTGCGCTTTCTCGGTTTCAGCGTATTGGGCTCGGTGCTGTGGGTCGGCGGGCTGGTCACTTTGGGCTTCTTCTTCGGCAATATCCCGTTCATCAAGAAAAACCTGACGCTGCTGGTACTGGCGATCATTCTGCTCTCGCTGCTGCCGATGATCATCGGTCTGATCCGCAGCCGCGCAGGTCGCTCTTCCGAGGTGCGCTGATCCCATGTGGTCGCTGCGGGAATGGCGCAAACGGCGCACGCTGGCCCGCCATCCGGTCGATCCGCAACTGTGGGAGCGTGTGCGCCAGCGCCTGCCGATCCTCGACGGCCTGAGCGCCGAAGAGGACCGCTACCTGCTCGACAGTTGCGTGCTGTTTCTCCAAGCCAAACACCTGACCGCGCTGGAAGGCGTCGACCTGGATGACGAATCGCGTCTGTTTCTTACCGCTCAGGCACAGCTGCCGTTACTCGCCCTGGGCGATCTGAACTGGTATCAGGGTTTTCACGAGATCATTCTTTACGGCGACGACTTCATCAGCCCGCAACGCCATCGCGACGCCAGCGGCGTCGAGCATGAATGGGACGGCGAGCACAGCGGAGAGGCGTGGTCCCAAGGGCCGGTGATTCTGGCCTGGCCCGGTGTGCTGACCAGCGGCGGGTGGGAAGCCTATAACCTGGTGATCCACGAACTGGCGCACAAGCTGGACATGCTCAACGGCGAGGCAAACGGCCTGCCGCCGCTGCACCACGACATGCGCGTCAGTGACTGGGCCAGCGCCATGCAGAGCGCGTACGACGATCTCAATCGGCAACTCGACGCCAACCCCGACGTCGAAACAGCCATCGACCCCTACGCTGCGGAAAACCCCGCGGAATTTTTCGCGGTCATCAGCGAATACTTCTTCAGCGCACCGGATTTGCTCGTCGAGGCCTATCCCGCCGTCTACGGGCAACTGAAAGCGTTCTATCGGCAGGATCCGCTGGCGCGGCTGACGGCACTTCAGCGCGACAACCCGGTCTATCAGGCTCAACACGACGCCTGAAGCCAGCCTTCACGCATGGCAACGCTTCAGGAATGTGCCTATAATCCGGGCCACTTTTTGGCGTTGCATGCCAGATTCTGAATGGTCAACCAAGGGGGCAAAGCCCAATGAGCTACAGCAAAATTCCGGCCGGTAAAGACCTGCCGAATGACATCTACGTCGCAATCGAGATCCCGGCCAACCACGCGCCGATCAAGTATGAAATCGACAAAGATAGCGACTGCCTTTTCGTTGACCGTTTCATGGCCACCCCGATGTTCTACCCGGCCAACTACGGTTTCATCCCCAACACCCTGGCTGACGACGGCGACCCCCTCGACGTGCTGGTCGTGACGCCTTATCCGGTGACCCCGGGTTCCGTGATTCGCGCCCGCCCGGTCGGCGTGCTGAACATGACCGACGACGGCGGCGGCGATGCCAAAATCATCGCAGTCCCCCACGACAAGCTGTCCCAGCTGTACGTGGACGTGAAGGAATACACCGATCTGCCAGCGCTGCTGATCCAGCAGATCGAGCACTTCTTCGCGAACTACAAAGACCTCGAAAAAGGCAAATGGGTGAAAATCGAAGGGTGGGCTGGTGCTGACGCCGCTCGCGAAGCGATCACCAAATCGGTCGCGGCCTACAAGGGCTGATCCGGTTGTGCCCCGCCGAAGCGCCCGCCGCTTCGACGGGGCCATGCTTGACGCGCCTGTCCCCGGCTTCTGCTGTTTGAACACCCCTCCCCCGTAAATCCCGTTTTTTTTTCGCCCGCCGTCATTACACAAATGTTTAAAAATCGCTTTGCACACACAGCGTGTTTAATTGGGCCGTGTGCTTTTCTTATTTGAACAATATCGCGGGATTGAAACTTCCCTCGCAGCCGCTCAAATCAGGCCCCAATGGCCGTGAATCGCTCACGCTCATGAATCCCATCGACTTCAACCATTGTTGATGCAAAAGAAAACAGTAAACGAATCGGCCTACAAAAACCGCCGAAGGTTGTAATCCCTACATTCACGTTCAAGCATGACGGCGTGCTCATTTGAACACTTCGTTCATTTAAACGCGCTTCAAGCCGCCGTAAACTTCGGGCCATGAATACATCAGGTGATCGACTGCGCGGCCTTCTGCGAGAGTGCCATCTCTCCGCAACGGACTTTGCCGCCAACCGAAAAGTAACGCCGCAACACGTGAACAACTGGTTCAAGCGCGGCATCCCCATGGCGCGCATTGAAGAAGTCGCGGAACTGCTGAGCGTCAACGCCCGCTGGCTGCGCAGCGGCGAAGGCCCCAAGCACCCTGGAGCCGACCGCATAATTGCCGAGCAGCCAGACACTCAACCAGTCCGGGCCGAGCGAAGCGTGCGCGAAGAACTGGAAATGCCGGTCTACACCGAGTTGCAGACGCAAAGCTCCGGCCGCACGGCAGTGGGCGAAATCCATAACCACAAAGTACGCCTGTCCCGACGCGTGCTTGAAACCATGGACGTGGAGCTGCACAACGCCATTTGCGTGGCGATGGTCGGCAACAGCATGGCGGACAAAATCCAGGACGGTTCGTTGATCGGCATCGATCGCGGCCGGGTGCAGGTCATCGACGGGGAAATGTACGCCCTCGAACACGACGGCATGCTGCGGGTGAAATACCTGTATCGCCTGCCGGGCGGCGGTTTGCGCCTGCGTAGCCACAATTGCGCCGAGTACCCCGACGAGATCTTCAGCGCCGAACAGGTGCAGGCGCAGCACATTCAGATTCTGGGGTGGATCTTCTGGTGGTCGACGCTCAACAACCGCCGCCATCCGGCAACGTTGCGGCGAGGCGCGGAATGAGCGTGTTTCAGAACTGGGCAGACGTGAACAACATGGGTATCCTGCACGCCTTCGTTTCAGCACCCGTCGGCCACACGCGGATGGATGATCGACCTGGCACCGTCTCCGTGACGTGCCCGGTCTACCTTACAAGCGCCTCCTCGCAGCGCGCACTTTTGCGGACGGGTGCGGTTAGCCAAAAACTAATCAAACCCGTCACCGAGAAGCCGGCCACAAGCCGGCTTTTTAACTTCCCATGAATATGTCCCACCGCTAACCCGCGCGGCGCCTCAGTGCGCGCGTAAATCGGCAATCAATGGACTGAGCGCCTAACCAACGAAGCGAAAAGAACCGTCTTCGTCTCAATACAGGAAGTTCGTCATGAGTTATCGCAACAAGACCTACATCGCATTCGCCAGCGAAGACCTCTCTTATTACTCCTTGATGAAAGCCTGGAAAGTAAATGAGAAGATCGACTTCGACTTTTTCAATGCCCATGATTTGTTCGAAGCGCGGGACAGCAGTTCGCCAGAGACCATCAAACGCCGACTGCGCGAGCGGCTGAACAACACCAAGCAAGTCATCTTCCTGGGCAGCGAAGATGGCCGTCGCAAAGGCGGCGACGGGGATTCGTTTCTTGCCTATGAAATCGAGGTCATTCTCGAACTCGATCTTCCCATCGTCATCGCGAATCTGTGCCAGAGCAGAAACATCGTCACGGACAACATTCCCGAGCCGCTCATCGAGCAAAAACACTTCAACGTTTCGGTGTCTTTCCAGCCAAAAGTCATTCAGTACGCGCTGGACAACTACGTCGCCAGCTACGCGAAGAGCGAGATGCAGGGTCCGCATCGGTATGTCGGGAGGATCTACGAAGAGCTGGGCATGTGATGACCGTCCCTAAGGACATGCAGACCTTTAACATCATTAACCCTGGCAGGCACGCGATGGAGGGTTTCGGCATCCTGATGGCAATCATCGCGCTGTCAGTTTCTGCCGCGCTGGTTAAAGCTTGGCCACGCCCGATTGCCGAGGCCTGTTTGGGCAGCAGGCTGCTGCCCAATTGCCTTGGCCGCAGTTAAGAACCCGTGCGGGAGCATCAACGGCTCCACGCTAGGGGAATACCAACTCGGAAACCGTGAAGCAGTCTCACTGCCACCTCGGGACCCTTCATTCTCTGCAAAAAACGTCGCAACCTGGATGGCCTGCGGACATTTAAGCGGTTTGCCGGGTTAGACTTCGCTTTTTTTGCCTGCCTCAAGGAACTGTTGCGTGAATACGGAAAATCATTCTCAGACGGCTGCCTTTCTCTGGTCGATTGCCGACCTACTTCGGGGTGACTTCAAGCAATCTCAGTACGGTCGCATCATTCTGCCGTTCACGCTGCTGCGCCGGATGGAGTGCGTACTTGCGCCGACCAAAGACGAGGTGATCAAGCAGACCTTCGCTCAAGAAGGCCGTCCAGATACCGTCCGCGAAATGATTTTGCTGCGTTCATCCGGCCACCAGTTTTTCAATGCCTCGCCGCTGACCCTAGGAACCTTGTCAGATACCCAGACCGCCTCCGACTTGATGAGTTACGTGCAGGCCTTCAGCAAGGACGCCCGCGAAATCTTCGAGCACTTCCACTTTGAAGACTTTGTCCAGCAACTGAGCAGCGCCAATCTGCTCTATCAGATCGTCCAACGTTTTGCTGCCACCGATCTGAGCCCCGAGCGCATCAGTAATTTCGGCATGGGCATCATCTTCGAAGAGCTGATCCGGAAGTTCGCGGAGAGCTCTAACGAAACAGCCGGAGAGCATTTCACCCCGCGCGATATCGTGCAGCTGACCACGTCACTTGTGATCACCGAGCAGGATGCAAAGCTCGCACCCAACAGCATCGTTACCATCTATGACCCAACGGCAGGTACGGGTGGTTTTCTGTCCGAAGGTGACGAGTACATCCAGTCCATCAGTAAGAAGGTTAGCGTGTCGCTGCATGGTCAGGAGCTGAACCCTGAGTCATATGCCATCTGCAAGGCAGACATGCTGATCAAGGGCCAGGATGTGGCCAGCATCAAACTAGGCAACACCCTGTCAAATGACCAACTTGCCGACAAGCGCTTTGACTTCATGCTCAGCAACCCGCCATTTGGCGTGGAGTGGAAGAAGGTCCAAAAGCAGATTACCGACGAGCACAGCCGTAAGGGCTCTGACGGTCGCTTTGGCCCTGGCCTGCCCCGCGTATCCGACGGCTCGCTGCTGTTTCTACTGCACTTGGTTAGCAAGATGCGTGACCCGCGTGAAGGTGGCTCGCGCATCGGCATCATTCTCAATGGCTCTCCGCTATTCACCGGCGGCGCGGGCTCGGGTGAGTCTGAAATTCGCCGCTACCTGCTGCAGAATGATCTCGTCGAAGCCATCGTCGCGTTGCCGACAGACATGTTCTACAACACCGGCATCGCTACCTATGTGTGGATACTGAGCAATAAGAAAGCCGCACGTCGCCAGGGCAAAGTGCAGTTGATCGACGGCAGTCGGCACTCCGAGAAAATGCGCAAGTCGCTGGGCAGCAAGCGCCAATACATTACTGAAGATCAGATTATTGGGCTGGTGCGTCTGTATGGCAGCTTCGAGCAAACTGCGCAGAGCAAGATCTTCCCCATCGACGCCTTCGGCTACCGACGCATAACCGTCGAACGGCCGCTGCGTCTGAACTTTCAGGCCAGTGCCGATCGGATAGACAAGGCGCTCGAAGAAAAGGCACTGCAGAAGTTAGATAGCACTACTCAGCAGCATCTTATGGCGGCGCTGAGCGGTATGGATGCCAGCGCACTGCACCGCAATCGCGAGCAATTCAGCAAGCTGCTGAAAAAAGCCCTCGCCGTGCACAGCGTTAGCCTCAGCACACCGGAGCTAAAAGCCCTGATGAGCGCTCTAAGCGAGCGCGATCCCGAGGCGGATATCTGCATGACCAAAGGCCAGCCGGAAGCCGACACCGGCCTACGCGACAACGAAAACGTACCGCTGGGCGAATCGGTGTACGACTACTTCCAGCGCGAAGTCATCCCCCATGTACCAGATGCCTGGATCGATGAAAGCAAAACGGACGCTCAGGATAGCGAGGTCGGCATTGTCGGCTTCGAAATTCCCTTTAACCGCCATTTCTATGTATTCCAGCCGCCGCGCCCGTTGGTCGAGATCGATAGTGATCTGAAAGCTTGTACCGACCGAATCAAGCAAATGATTGAGGGGCTGTCGGCATGACGTTTCCAGCGTATTCGTACTACAGGGATTCTGGGGTCGAGTGGCTAGGGGTTGTACCTGAACATTGGGGTGTTAAACCGCTCAGGTATCTCGGCCGCTTTAGAAAAGGATTGACGATAACAAAAGCAGATTTAACTGATACAGGTATCCCTTGTCTGAATTATGGTGAAGTTCACTCCTTGTATCCTTTCGAGGTAAACCAAGACATACATGCCCTAAAATGCGTGCCTGCGGAGTATCTGGAAACAGAGCCATCATCTTGTATTAGCTATGGCGATTTTGTGTTTGCCGATACCTCGGAGGACCTTGAAGGCGTCGGCAATTTCACTCATGTGTCAGGCACGGAGCCTCTCTTCGCTGGTTATCACACGATTATCTACAGCTTGGATTCGGACGTAAATTCACGGTTTCTTGCCTATTGTCTAGAGTCTTTCGCCTTCAGAACCCAGTTACGTATGGGTGTAAAAGGGGTCAAGGTATTCAGTGTCACTCAGGAAATTCTTCGGGGCGGTATTGCTTGGATCCCTACAACAGCCGAGCAAACCCAAATCGCCCGCTTCCTCGACCACGAAACCGCCCGAATTGACGCGCTGATCGAAGAGCAGCAGCGCCTGATCGAACTGCTCAAGGAAAAACGCCAGGCCGTGATTTCCCACGCAGTCACCAAAGGCCTCGACCCCATTGTGTCAATGAAAGACTCCGGCGTGGAGTGGCTAGGCGAGGTGCCGGCGCATTGGGATGTTTCTCGCCTCAAATACCACAGCACTAGGATCGGTGATGGTTTGCACTCCACCCCAGAGTATGACGATGCGGGTGATTATTTCTTTATCAATGGGAATAATCTTGTGGGAGGGGCAATTACCATCGCCCCAACAACTCGGCAAGTTAATCGCCAAGAGTTTTTAAAACATCGAGTGTTGCTTGATTCGAGCACAGTCCTTATCTCTATAAATGGCACCATAGGAAACCTTGCGCTTTACAGTGGCGAGCCGGTGATCTTAGGAAAAAGCGCAGCCTATATAAATTGTACTGAGTCACTTTCACCAAGATTTTGCCTATATCTTTTTTCCTCAGAGCAGATTAAGCGCTTCTTTGAAAGCCAGCTTACCGGGACGACTATTTACAACCTTTCACTGCGAACAATTGCGGAAACGCCAACGCCTTTACCGCCTATAGATGAACAAAATTCCATAGTCGAATTCTTGAATAGAAATGTCGATGGATTTGACGAGCTAATCGACAATGCTATGAAGCTTGCACAGCTGCTCCAAGAGCGCCGCTCTGCCCTAATCTCCGCTGCCGTCACCGGCAAAATCGACGTACGCGGCTGGCAGCCACCGGCCAGCGAGCCAACTCCCGAATTAGTAGAAGAGGCCGTGTAATGGCGGACAGCAAGGAAGCGCAGTTTCAACGCGACATTATCGATGCACTGGCCGCCCAAGGTTGGCTAGTCGGTACAGCCAGCGGCTACGACCGCCAAACGGCGCTGTACACCGAAGATGTGCTGGGTTACTTCAAAGACGCCTGGCCGGAACGTTGGGACAAGTTCGCGAAGGCGAACCCGAATAACCCTGACGGCGTGCTGGTGCAAAAGCTGGTGCGCGAGTTGGAGCAGAGCGGCACGCTCGATGTGCTGCGCCATGGCTTCAAGCTCCCAGCGGTGAAGGTCGAGCTGTGCAGTTTCCAGCCCGACCACAGCATGAATCCGGACACCCTAAGGCGCTATCACTGCAACCGCCTGCGCGTGGTTCCGGAGGTTTCTTACTCACCGCATTCGCGCGAAGCCGGAAGCAATGGGCACAGCTACAACCCGCGTCTGGATTTGGTGCTATTCGTCAACGGTATCCCCACCGCCACGCTGGAGCTGAAAAGCGAGTTCAAGCAGTCAGTAGAAAACGCCAAGCGCCAGTACCGTGACGACCGCCCGGTAAAAGACCCGTTGACGCGCAAGCACGAGCCGCTGCTGACCTTCAAGCGCGGCGCGCTGGTGCATTTTGCCGTGGGGCAAAACGAGGTGGCGATGACCACCAAGTTGGCGGGTAAAGATACTTTCTTCCTGCCTTTTAACCTTGGCAGCGAGGAAGGCGGCGCGGGCAACCCGATGCCTGCCGACGACAGCCAGTACGCGACGAGCTACTTGTGGCAACGACTGTTGCAGCCCGATGCTTGGCTTAAAGTTCTGGGGCGTTTTCTGCACTTGGACAAAAAAACCAGTGAAGGCTTCGACGGCACGCTGGTTACCAAAGAGACGATGATCTTCCCGCGCTACCACCAGTGGGAAGTGGTCAACAAACTCATCGAAACTACCCATGCCGAAGGGCCGGGCAAGCGCTACCTGATCCAGCACAGCGCTGGTTCCGGCAAATCGAACTCCATCGCCTGGACTGCACACCAACTCGCTTCGATGTACAGCGCGGACGGGCAGCGCCTGTTCAACTCGGTGATCGTCGTCACCGACCGCACAGTGCTGGACAGCCAACTTCAGAATACGATTTACCAGTTCGAACATGCTCAAGGCGTGGTCAAACCGATCAGTCGTGATGTTGGCAACCAGAGTAAATCCGAACAACTGGCAGAGGCGCTGGCTGAGCAGACCCGCATCATCATTGTCACGATCCAGACTTTCCCGGCGTTGTTCGATGCACTGGACAAGTACCCCAAGCTGGCCAGCGGACGTTATGCGGTGATCGCTGACGAGGCGCATTCTTCGCAAACCGGTTCATCGGCTAGCAAGCTGAAACAGATCCTCGGCAGCGATGCGCTGGACGCCGAGGAGGTCAGCGCAGAAGAGCTGTTGGACGCGGCTGTGCAAGCTCGCCAACCGAATGAGCGAATCAGTTACTACGCCTTCACCGCTACGCCGAAAGCTAAAACCCTGGAGTTGTTCGGACGTCCTGCCGATTCGACATTGCCGCCCAGTTCCAGCAACAAACCAGAGCCGTTTCACCTGTACTCCATGCGTCAGGCTATCGAGGAAGGTTTCATTCTCGACGTGCTGCGCAACTACACCACTTACAGCACTGCCTGGAAGATTGCCCATCCGGATGGCGAAGATGATGAAGTTGACAGCAAAAAGGCGCGTATCAAACTCGCCCGATGGGTCCGTTTGCACCCCTACAACATCAGCCAAAAGGTTGAAGTGATCGTCGAGCATTTCCGCGCCAATATTCGTGGTCTGCTCAATGGGCAGGCCAAGGCCATGGTAGTTACCAGCAGCCGGCAGGAAGCAGTGCGCTATCAGATGGCAGTGAAAGCTTACGTGCAGCAGATGGGCTACGCCGACGTGCACCCGCTGGTGGCGTTCTCTGGCAGTGTGCTGCCGGATTCGGTGATTCCTGAGGAAGTGACGGAGAACAGCAGTCTGCTGAATACCGGCCTGAATGGTCGCGACCTAGCTGATGCTTTCGACACGCAAGACTTCAACGTGATGATCGCAGCCAACAAATACCAGACCGGTTTCGATCAGCCCAAGCTTTGCGCCATGTACGTGGACAAAAAGCTACAAGGCGTGGACTGCGTGCAGACACTGTCACGGCTGAATCGCACATTCGGTGACAGCAAGCAGACCTTTATCCTCGACTTCTTCAACGAGCCTCAGGACATTCTCGACGCCTTCCTGCCGTACTACACGAAGGCAGAGCTGATCGATGTCACTGATCCGCAGATCATTTATGACCTGCAGAAGAAGTTGGATGCCGAGGGCATCTATCACTGGCAGGAGGTAGAGGCATTCGCCATGGCGTTCTTCGATCCGAAGGCAGCCGCAAGCAAGCTCAGCTATTACTGCGCGCCGGCAAAGGAACGTTTTGCCAAGCGCTACGCCCTCTCGGTGGAAGCGCGTCAACTGGCCCTGGACTTCAAGCGCACAGCCGAAGTTAACGGTGACAGCAGTGGCGTGAAAAAAGCCGAGCACGCGTTGAAAGAGGCTGGCGAGCAGATAGATCAACTCGACCTGTTCCGTAAGAATTTGCAGAGCTTTGTCCGCCTTTACGAATTTCTATCCCAGATAGTGCCGTACGAAGATCGCGAACTTGAACAGCTATGCGTTTATGCCAAGCATCTGCATCCACTGCTGCGCGTGGATCGCTTGCAGCAAGACGACGTGGACGTGGGCGAGCTGCAGCTGAGTCACTACCGACTGAGCAAGCGCGCTGAGCATCAGTTACGTCTGGGTGAGGAAAGGGGTGAATACGGGATCAAACCTGGCAGCGATGTGGGAAGCGGTAAACCACACGATCCGGAAAAGAAGCGACTGTCGGAAATCATCGATGCGCTGAACGACATCTTCGGTGCTGAGGTCAGCGATGATGACCAGCTGCAGTTCCTGACTGGCATTGCCCAACGGATCAGTCGTCAAGAAGACGTGATGGCTCAAGTGAACAACCACTCAGTGGATCAAGTGATGCACGGCCTGTTTCCCAAACGAGTGCTGGATACGGTGCTGGACGCCATGACCGACCACGAAAAGCTGTCGCTCGAAGTGCTAGACAACGAGACGAAGAGCCGGGCGTTTGCGCTGGTGATTCTGAAAATGTTGAAATCGGCTGGGTTGGAGGCAGGCGACTTCCGTGGCGCTTCTTGACCCGCGAAGGCTTCGCGACGAGCAATCCAGCGGAAGCTTGGGGATGCCTATCAATTCCCAATCAGAATCCGAAAAGCTTTTTTCTTCGGATTTTGATTTCGCTGTCGAGCAATGCGGATACGGTGGTCAGGAATACGTACAGGTCGCCTTCGAAGTAGTCTTCGGCGAAGGAAGTATCTTGACCAAACGGAGGGTCGACGTACTCCAACCCTTCGGGCGTCATATGCCTTCTGATATAGGTCCTTATTTCTCGTTTGAACAGGACTGCATGCAGCAGATCCAGGAACCCGTAGCCGATACATTCCTTGACTATCTGGGGAAGCGTGAGGGGTTCAAATCCTTCCTTTTCCTCTTCATCTAGAAACTCGCCAACTGCATCGCCGACAGAAAACATGAATCCATGTAAATATGCGTATCGCATCTTTAACGCCCTATAAAATTGGATGAGCAGTGACAATGTAATATGGCATGTGATTATATTCAACAAACCGAATGGTCACGTTAACCTTAGACATGTGCACTACTTTACTAGGTGCTTCTCGCGCAACCCCCCAGCCAATATTCTTTCCAAGACTCATCTTAAAATCACGACTAGTATTATTTCTCAATAAAAACTTGGACTTTGAGAACATTAATATTTTTAGCCTGCTATTTTGAAGCACCTTGCTAACTGCCCACTCTGCCGTATCCATGTCATAAAACGTCGAAGAAACATTAACTTTTTTTGACGCAAAGCGCTTTGTTAAGTAGTCAATATCTTTACCTACATGCTTGCGCAGCGCGTGTCCTCCTCCCAAGTTACCAGGCACATTGGGCAGCTTTTCGCTTGTGACAATTGATATTCGCCCCGCTCGCACGGACGACACTCTGAACGCGTTGTACAGCGAAGCGGTGGAAAGCGGAACGGCAAACTCAGTTGCAAGACCTATCACCTGGCCAGCCGATTTAGAGGTGCCGAGCGCTTCAGCGGCAGATGAACCGGCCTTGAAAGCAAAAGAGTCAGTCTCTTTGCCTGTAAGGAGCTGTGTTGCTCCTGCAGAAAGTTGGTCGGAAGCATGCACGCCCATTGCGACACATCCGATTTTAGTAATCATCGTTGGTTCGGGCACGGCGCAGAGTACCCCTGAACCTGCCAGCTCTACGATACCGCCAACAAGGCGTAGACTCCCGAAGATACGGTTCGACATTATCTCCGCAGGTGTGAGCGACTCTTGCGTCAAGATCGCAGCCATCTGAGCAAAGCTCAGCGCCACGCGAAACTCTCCATCGTCTGCCATGTTGCGTTTCCTTACGCGAATGGTTTGTTGGCGGTTCTGTCCCAACCTCCGGACACAATCCCTGCACTACCGCCATCAGCGCGACGCTGTTGGGAATATTCGAACTTGATACGGCCATAATTCAGGCTAATGATTTCCACAGGAAAACCACCTTGATCGGCGCCCTGTCCGCTGACGGTCGCGATCAAGACTTCCTCAAGCACGATGTCCATGTACTTGAATTTTTCACCACCAGAGCGATGTATGCGAATCGTCACCGTCTTGATGTGCGAGCCTCGGCAGCACAGCTCGAAGAGCTTGGGTGTTGCTCGATCTATATATTTGCTGATCTGGAAATCGCCCAGCGCCACACCGCCTGCGGACGCCCCGCCATTGGAACTCGCTGACTGGCTGATCGACTGGATTGCGTCATAATGATAAGAGAGCAACTCGATCCAACCCTTGTGGTCAGCATCCAACGACTCACCTTCTACCCCGTCCACCTGCATAAATGCGTCAAACGACATCGTTAGCTCCCTGCTTTTTTCAAATGAAAAGCGATGCTACCTGATGAAGGTTAATGATCACACCCCATTGGCGGTATATATTTGTGACGTCGACGACAGTTTAAAAAACTGCGGATCGATGTTCGGGCAATCCTATACAGATTAATCTTCATAACAAATACAAAGAGTGGCTAAGACAGCTCGATGCTGCCCCCGTAAAGCTGTTTTACAAGATTTACCCAAACGATGAGAATGTCCAACAGGCTGTTGGACAATTTCGTGTTATCAGGTCCTCCTCGCCAAGGGTTGGAATTCAACCTCCTGGATACCGCTCCCAAATCTCATCATCAAACTCCCCGCCATACCCCGAATAATCCCTAGGCACCCGCTCAATATCCTCCGCCACCGCCTCAATCACCCCACGCAACTCGAGCGGCGCAAGCCAGCGATCCGGGATCGCTTCAACGCCGTGCTGAATGCCCAGCAAATGCCCGGCAATCAGTCCGGTGCTGTCACTGTCGCCGCTGTGGTTCACGGCATTGATGACGCCGTCTTCGAACGATGTGGCAGTGAGTGCGCACCAGATGCCAATCGCCAAGGCTTCTTCCGCAATCCATCCGCCGCCCAGTGCGTCGATGCGCTCGGGGGTTGGGCGGTGGCCTTCGTAGCTAAAGAAGAGCACGCGCTCGACGATCGCTCGGGTTTCCTCCATGCCGGGTTTACCCCCGTGCTCGGACAGGCTTTTGGCAATGGCGTCGTCGAGGCTGTCCTCGCGGTCGACGATTCGCTGGAGGATGTCGGCGAACAGTCCGGCGGCCATGTAGCCCGTTGGGTGACCGTGGGTCAGACGGCCGGATTCAGCGGCGGTGTCGAAGGCGTTGCGAAAGAATGCGCACGGCGCGACGCGCATGACGGCGCCACAGCCTTTGCTGTCGTTTTTGGCGAGAAACCCTAATTCCGTGCTGGCCTTCAGCGCGCTTAAACACGTCTGGCCGGGCGCGCGGCGGGACCACAACGCGCGCTCCTGCACCAGCCAACCGTCGACGCTGACGGAAGTGGCAGGCGAGTAGTCCTGGGTCATCAGCCAGCGCAGCAACGCATGGTGGATGACGCCGGGTATGTGGCAAATACCGCGGGAGATACCGCGCACATGGGCGCGCAGCAGCCCTTCAGCGGTGAAGAGCATCATTTGCGTGTCGTCGGTGATGGCGCCAAGCCGGCCGTAAGCCGGGGCGAAATCGACAATGCCACGCGCACCGAAGGTAGCGCGGATGGCACTCCAGTCGAGAAACTCGACCGGCGCACCCAGCGCATCGCCCACCGCGCCGCCGAGCAGGCAGCCTTTGATCCGTTCAAGTCTGTTCATCTGTGCTTCCTTACACTGGCTGCATCATGATTTGGAGCGATTCGAGCGTTCTTTCACGTGGCTCAACATAGGCTCTTTCGGCACGCGAAGTCCTGATCTTCTATTTGTTAATCCTCAAATTCAGGCCCAAGATCTTGCTCACGTCGACGCGACCTCCAGCTCTTATATCCCTCCGAAATCTCCACCTCGGTCATCATTATTCCGAACCTCGGAAAAGCCTGCTTCAGCTCCAGCTCAGCCGGAATGAAGTCATCCCCGCCCCTGATTGATCGGAACATACCGTTGGGCACCTCACCAAAGGCGATGAGATCCGGCGCCTCAACTGGCAGCCCTTCTCCTTCGTAGGCATCGTATGCAGCCATGTAGAGCACATCATTGATATGAGCCTGAACGCTTCGGTCGCCACGCTTGAAAAAATGCACGGGTTGGAGGCTTTCTTCCCACACGTCGACGTGTCGCTGGAGCTCGGCCTGAGGTGGCATTTCCCCGCGTACGTTAACCGCCAGCACGAGCAGTTCAGCGAGATACCGGGAGTTGAACTGCTCCAGAAAACCCTTCATGTCGTTGCGTTTCAGGCCGACGAACATCATCGCGTAGCGCGTGTCGACTTTCATGGCGAGCAGGACATGGGTCTTGCCGAACGTGGCGACGTGCAATTGCCAGCGATCCACTCGCTCGTGTGCTGCGCTGTCCGCTTCCAGCGATTGGGCAGCAGCGGCGGGCTGCACAGCGCTGATGATTTTGCCCTTCACTTTCTTGGAGAAGAAATCACAGGCGTCCTGGGTGCAATCAAAAATCAGCATGGGGATAGAGGTCCATTCGGCGATGGTCGAGGATACCGACGCTGGCATCGAGGCGCCAACACGCTGAAAAGACGAATAGGCTGCCGTCAACTTCTAGGTGTCTGGACAGGCCCCTTCCCGGCTAAAGCCGGTCCCACTAACTGACAGCGTGTCATTCAGTGGGACTGGCTTTAGGCGGGAAAGCCGAAAGCGCATCTTCATCGAATCATCTGCCTAACCCCAAGCATCACAATCACTGCCCCACACACCCGATCAATCGCCTTCTTTTTGCTGGTATACGCACCCGCAATCCGGGGCCGTGACAGCGCGGTGGCGATCAGTGCATACCAAGCCGACGACACGATGGCGACCATCGCCAGCATCGCGGCGAAGGTTTCAAACTCGACATGGCTCGGCGCGGCAGCAGAGAAGATTGCTGCGTAAAACGCGACTGACTTGGGGTTGGCGATGTTGGTGGCGACGCCCTGTTTGAATGCGCTTCGCAGGCTGGGCATCTGACCGGCGCGGGCGTCGACTGTGGGAGGTTTACCGGAGGCGAATATCAAGCGCATTCCTAACCAGACGAGATAGCCCGCGCCGAGGCATTTGACGACAAACGCCAGCCACGGCAGCAGCGAGAAGACCGCGCCAATGCCCAGGATGGCGCACGTCGCCCAGAACAGATTCACCACCACGATGCCCGCCACCAGCATCAGTGCGTGAGCCGTTGTCGCAGAAACCGCTTTGTGCGCGACCGCCACGAAGTTGGGGCCGGGGATGATCACGCCGGCGCAGTAGACCGAGAAGACAGCTGTTACCGCAGGCCAATTAACCATGAAGTGTTCCTCGTAGTCGGGAGCGGCGATCACGCCAGATGGGTCAGGTTGATCCCTCGAAAGGCACCCGCCAGTATTCGCAGGCTTTCGCGGGTGTGCGCATCCATGTGGCGCGAATACATCACCATCTCCACGTTCGGCAATGACGGTAGTTGAAAGCCCTGGCCCACATCAATCAGCCGCGACGACGCCAGCCGCAACGGCAAAGGTGCGACGCCGATGCCAGCGGCTGCGGCATAGAGCGCGGTCGCGACACCTCCGCCAATGAAGCTGTCTGCCCACTCGATGCCTGCCTGAGCAAGCAGCCGGGTTGCGCTGCTGCGTATTCCGCATGCGTCGTCGACAGTGACGAGGGGCATGGGCTCGCCGCGCGTACGCATCGACAAACTGGCGAACCAGCCGTAGCGATCTTCAAACAGCGGTTCGGCATCGCGGCGGTTTTTCTCGGAGCGAACGATGGCAACGTCGATTTCCTCACGATCGTATTCGGCCAACAGCTCAGACGACGCTCCTACCCTCACGCTGATGGCCAGGCCCGGATCGTAAGATTTTATCTTTTCCAGAACGCTCGGCAGTTCAGGCCCGGCGACATGGTCACTGATGCCCAGGCGCAATCTACGGGACGTATGCGCCACTTCAACCAGAGCAAGTTGCTGCGCGACCAGCAGCGTGCGGGCGCGTGGCAGAAAAACTTCGCCGTCGGGGGAAAGCTGTATCGAACGGGGCGTGCGGATCAGCAGGCGTCGGTTGAGCGCACGTTCGAGCCGAGAAACCTTCAAGCTCACCGCGGCCTGGGTCAGCCCGAGCACGTCCGCAGCCTGGGTAAAGCTGCGCAAATCCGTGGTAAGCACGAATGCTTCCACGGTGGAGAGATCGAGATGCTGTGTCATTAAGGATAACCGTTGGTTATGTCTGAAATAGGCTAGCATAAATGTACAACGAGCCACGTACTCGTCACCCTTCGTAGCCAGTGGCTCGACTCCGGGCCTGAACAGGGAATTGGGTTGCGATGGGAAATGTGAAAGTGCTGGACCCGATACAAAGCGGCACCGAACAAGCCAACCGCCACCGCTGGATCGTGCTCGCCGTTGGCGTGGCGGCGCAGGCGAGTTTTTCCATGGGCTTTCAAGGTATTCCCGCCACCGGCCCTCTGTTGCAGGAGGCCTACCGCCTTACGCTGGATCAGTTGGGCCTGGTGCTCGGCGCGATCGCGCTGGGAATCGCGGCATCGGAGGTTGTCTGGGGACTGCTGACCGACAAACTCGGTGACCGCTTCGTGCTGCTGACAGGCTTGCTCAGCACCAGTCTGATTTTCGCTTTGCTGGCCATGTTTGGTGCGCCGCGTGCGGGCTCGATCCCCGGGGTGATGCTGCTCGGCGCTGGGTTGCTCGCCCTCGGCATATTCGGCGGCAGCATCAATGGCTCAAGCGGCAAGGCCGTCATGACCTGGTTTCAGGACGGTGAGCGCGGCTTTGCCATGAGCATTCGTCAGACCGCCGTGCCGGTCGGCGGCGGCATCGGTGCGGCGATCCTGCCGTGGGTTGCGCTGCACATGGGGTTCATCAGCGTTTTCACCACGCTGGCGGTGACCAGCCTGCTCGCCGCCGGCGCCGCCTGGACCTGGCTGACGCCCGCGCCGGTACAACCCGCGCCCAAAGTGAGTAGCAACGGGCCGGTGAGCAGTACGTTGCGCGACTGGAGCATCTGGCGGCTGTTCGTGGCCAGCGGTCTGTTGACCGTGCCGCAATTTGCCGTATTGACCTTTTCGGCGATTTACCTGATCAACGAATACAAATTCGGCATCGCGATCACCTCAGCCGTGATCTTCGCGGTGCAGGTGATTGGCGCCATTGCTCGCGTGTGGAGCGGCCGCTGGACGGACAAACATAAAAATCGTCGCACCGTCGTGCGCGCCATCGCAGTGCTGGCGGCGGTGGCGCTACTGCTGTTGCAGCTCAATATCATGACGATAAACGTCCCGCTGCTCAGCGTTGCCTTGCTGATTGCTGCCGGTGTGTTCGGCTCGGCTTGGCACGGAGTGGCCTACACCGAAATCGCGGTCATGGCCGGCGCGTCGAGGGTTGGTACTGCATTGGGGATCGAAAACACCGCCGTGTTCGCGGCGGCCTTTGCGACGCCAGCGCTGATTCCGTGGCTACTGCGGGTTTGCTCTTGGCCGCAACTGTGGGGAGGCATCGCGGTGTTGTGTCTGATCGCTGCGGCCCTGGCGCCCAAATCGGAGTCCTGACCCAGACAACTGGCCTTTATACGGGAGCGGCCTAAACCGCTTCCGTAGCCAATCCTTATTGGCGGTAGTTCACCTCACCCCGCCAACACATGCCGCAAAAACAACTCCCCCGCCACCGACAACCCTTCCCGCGACCTCACGCAGACGTTGAGCTCGCGACTGGCCCATTCCTCTTCCAGCTGAACCACTTTCGCACCGTCCATTCGGTAAATCCCTACACTGCCCTCGGGCATGATGCCGATGCCGACGCCCGCTTGAACCATCAGGCTCAGGGCGTCGTAGCTGGCGACTTCCATGCGGATTCTCAGGGAGCGGCCCAGGTCGTTGGCGGCTTTGATTAGCTGAAAATTGAGATGAGTGCCGCTGCGCAGGGCGACGTATTCGTGGTCGAGGGTTTCGCTGAAGCGCACTGACTCGCGGCCTGCCAGCGGGTGGTCGTTGGGCACGATCAACACCAGGCGATCGGTGCGGAATGGGAAGACTTCAATGTCGGCGCCATGGGGCAGGCGCGTGAAGATGCCGATCTCGGCGCGGTTTTCGGCGACGGCTTTGGTGATCGCCAGGCTTTGCTGTTCTTCAAGGATGATGTTGATCAGCGGGTAAAGCGCCATGAACGACTTGATCAGGCCGGGCATGAATTGGGTAATCGCGGAGATGTTCGCCAGCACGTGCACCGAGCCGCGCGTGCCGTTGGAGTAGTCGCGCATCTGCAGGACGATGTCGTTGAGGTTGTTCAGCGCGCTGCGGGCCATGAACAACAACGACAGGCCGGCATCCGTCGGCGTGATGCCTTTGTTGGTGCGGTTGAGCAGCCGGGAATCGAGCAGTTCTTCCAGTTCGCTAAGCCGCTTGCTGACGGCCGCCGCCGCAATGTGTTCGCGCTTGGCGGCGGCAGCAATGGTGCCTTCTTCGACGACGCTGACGAAGAGTCGCAGCGAGACGGGGTCGAGTTTCATGTGGGGTACCGGGCGTGCTGGCCTGAGTGGCTGCCATAGTACCCCGTCAGACATCGCCTCAGAACGCGCCCGACAACAGATGGCCGGCGTTCGGAACCTGCGCTGTAAGGCCGAGGGTTTTGAGCATCTGGTAGACGGTCGCCACGGACGCAGACAGCACCGGTTTATCCAGTCGATCCTGTACGACCTGGATGGCAGGCAGCGAAGGCATCTGCACGCAGCACGACAGAACCACTCCGTCGGCTTGCCCGATGTTGAGCCGGTCGGCGTGGGCAACGAGATTCATCGGGTCAAGGCGCCCGACTTGCAAGTTGTCGGAGACTTCCAGGCTGATGGCGTCCACCACCTCGATTCCAGCCGCTTCGATGTAGTCGATGACCTGTTGAGTGAGTGGCTTCATGTAGGGCGTGATGATCGACACTTTCTTGTAGTCGAGCATCTGCAAGCTGTCGATCAACGCGCCGGCCGAGCTCAACACGGGTGCGTCGGAGGCGTTGCTGGCGACCGTCTTGCTCAGGCGTTCCTGAGACACTTTGTGGTAACCGGCGCCCTGGCACATGATTGCCACCAGGCAGGCGTACGCCATGACATCGACCCGGGCATCGCTCAATTCCAGCGCGCAGCGGTCGCTGTCGATGTCCATTTTCTTCAATTCTTCGGGGCTGACTTTCATCATGCGCATGCGGGAGGAATGGAAGGTGAAGCGCTCGTCCGGGAACAGGGAATACCGCGACGTGAGCATCGCCGGGATCTCGGTTTCCATGGTGGTGTTGGAGCTGGGGACGATCTGGCCAATCCGGAAATTTCTCACAGGGTCTTCTCCATTTCGCCGATGGCGAGGTCATGTGCGACCGATGCTAGGAGTGACGGTGAGCTGCGTATATCAGGCAATGGCGAGCCTGCCATCGCGGCTGGCGATGGCAGTTAGAAAAGGGGCGGATCATTGCTCAATGCCAACCTGCCTCATCAAAATAAACTCGATCATCTTGTAGGAGCGCGCTTGCCCGCGAGCGCGGTAGGTCAGTCACCTTTCCATCAACTGACAGGACGCATTCGCCAGCAAGCCGGCTCCTACGGACTTGTGTCTTCCACGAGCGCAAATCTTGCGCTTGGCGCCGCACGTTGTTCTCGCTGACAAACCGCATTCGCCTGAATTACTGCCGCTGCGCGCCAGATCGCGGGCAAGCGCGCTCCTACGCCCTTCGGGCAGAGGCAGACCGCGATACATGCCATTTCGCCCTTCGGGCAGAGGCAGACCGCGATACATGCCATTTCGCCATTCGGGCAGAGGCAGACCGCGGTCCATGCCGATTCACCTGCGATTTCACACCAGAGGGTTGTGATCCAGCGCGGATTACCGACACCAACGCAGATCAACGGACGGCGCAAATCACCTGTAGGAGCGCGCTTGCCCGCGAACACGGTGGGTCAGTCACCTTTCCATCAACTGACAGGACGCGTTCGCCAGCAAGCCGGCTCCTACGGACTTGTGTCTGCCACGAGCGCAAATGTTGCGCTTGGCGCCGCACGTTGTAGGAGGTGCCGGTTGGCGCTCCACCTTGTCCCGCGATCGGCTGCGCAGCACTCGTAAAAACCGGCGCCGCTGCTCTCGCTGAAGCACCGCATTCACCTGCTTTACTGCCGCTGCGCGCCAGACCGCGGGCAAGCGCGCTCCTACGCCCTTCGGGCAGAGGCAGACCGCGATACATGCCATTTCGCCCTTCGGGCAGAGGCAGACCGCGATCCATGCCGATTCACCTGCGATTTCACACCTGAGGGGAGGTCATCCAACGCGGATTACCAACACCAACGCAGATCAACGGACGGCGCAAATCACGTGTAGGAGCGCGCTTGCCCGCGAACACCGTGGGTCAGTCACCTTTCCATCAACTGACAGCACGCGTTCGCCAGCAAGTCGGCTCCTCCTACAAAGCAAAGCCGTGTCAGGGCTGTCTCGACTACGCGTGAGAAAGCACCTCGCCTCGCGCAGGCGCTTGGGCCTTGTGATTGCCCAGCATCGCCCGCGGGATGGACAGAATCAGTCCGGCGCTGATGAACAAACAGGCGCCCAGCACGTAGGTGCCGTTGTTGATGTTGCCGGTGAGGTTCTCGGCGACGGCGGTGATCATCGAGCCGGTGAAACCCGACAGGTTGCCGATGGCGTTGATCATGCCGATTCCCGCAGCGGCCGCGACGCCAGACAGCACGGTGCCCGGGAGGGTCCAGTAGATCGGCATCAGGCTCAGCACGCCGGACGCGGACACGCTGAGGAAGATGATCGACAGCACTACGTTACTGGCGAAGTAGGCGCTGAGGATCAAGCCGATGCCGCCGATGATCGCCGGAATCGCTGCGTGCCAGCGGCGCTCGCCAGTCTTGTTGGAGTGCCGCGCGTTGAGGGTCATGGCGATCACGGCGATGCCGTAGGGAATGGCCGTCAGCAAACCAATGTCCATCGGATTGGAGACGCCGGCGCTTTTGATGATCGATGGCATCCAGAACGCCAGCCCGTAGAACCCGGTATTGAACGTCAGCAGGATCAGCACCAGCAGCCATACGCGTCCGTTGAAAAACACCTCGCGCAGGTTGGTCGCCTTGCCTTTGCTGTCGGTCTCCAGGTTGGCCTTGAGCATGGCCTTTTCCTGGGGCGACAGCCATTTGGCCGCGTCGATGTTATTGGCCATGAATGCCAGCACCACAAAGGCCATTACCACCGAAGGCAGGCCTTCGATGATCAGCAGCCACTGCCAGCCGGCCATGCCGTTGACGCCTTGCATCCGAGTCATCAACCAGCCGGAAATCACACCGCCCAGCGTCAGACTGATCGGCATCGCCATCAGGAAACCCGCCATCACCCGGCTCTGCCGACGGGTAGGAAACCAGTAGTTGAGGTAAAGGATGACGCCGGGAAAGAACCCTGCCTCACAGATGCCGAGCAAAAAGCGCAGCACGTAGAACATGGTTTCCGACTCGATGTGGAAAAACTTCGCCAGCGGTACGGTAAACGCGACGGCCATGGAGACGATGGCCCAGGTGAGCATGATCCGGGCGATCCAGAACCGCGCGCCGAAGCGATGCAGCAACAAGTTGCTGGGGACCTCGAAGAGGAAATAGCCCCAGAAGAACATGCTCGCGCCGAGGGCATAGATGGTGTTGCTGAATTGCAGGTCGTTGAGCATGTCCAGCTTGGCGAAGCCGATGTTCACGCGGTCCAGATACGCCGCCATGTAACACAGGAGCAGAACGGGGAGGATGCGCAGGATGACTTTGCGGTAGGTGCGGTCTTCAAAGCTGGCGTGCCCGGGACCCGAGGACTCGGGCAGGCGCTGGGAAACGGTTTCCATGGTGGGACCTCCAGGCACTCGGAGGCGCCTGTATTGTTGTTATGTGAGGGTCGAAACACGGAGCGATGTTACTGACAGCGGCATTGATTAGGATAATGACTTGTTTCCATTGATTGATAACGCAGCGTTATCGATCACTGCCGCGCAAGCCGGGCATTCGCCAGCAGGATTTCGGCAAATTCCGACGCGGCACCGAGCAACGGCTCACCGCGTCGGGTCAGGATTCCGTAATCCTGGGGCGCCAGTTTCAGCGGCGTGTTCAGCACTTTCAGCAAGCCCGAATCCAGATGCGGCTGCGCCATGGACGCCGGCAACATGGCGATCATCGGCCCGGCCTGCAGCACTTGCAGGAAGGTCTGCATCGAGATGGTGTCGATGGTGTTTTTCGGCGTCGCAATGCCGGCTTTGGCGAAAGCTTGCTCCATCCGTGCGCGAATCGGGGTGCCCAGCGGATACAGAATCCATGGCCATTTTCCGAGATCTTGCAGCGGCGTCTGCGCCAGTTCGGTCAGCGGGTGGCGGCTGTTGACGACCATGCAGAACGGCTCAGGGGCCAGCGCCTGAAAGTCATACACCTGCTGCTGGTTTTCATGGGTGTAACGCGCTACTGCGAGGTCAAGTTTCTTGTCGTCGAGCATTTCCATTAAATGGTCGCTGGTCTGCTCGACCACCTCGATCGACAGCAGCGGCCAGCGCGCTTTCAACTGCACAATGGCTTCCGGCAGCACCGCCGCCGTCGCCGCGAAGATCGCGCCTACTTTGAGGAAACCATGCCCGCCTTCGCGCAGGCTGCTGATCTGTTCCACGAACTTGCTCGCGTCATTCAGGGCGATCTGCGCATAGCGCACCACGTGCTCGCCGAGGGCGGTCGGCGGCATGTTCCGCGGCAGACGCTCGAACACATCAAAGCCAAGCAGCCGCTCGATCTCGCGCAGCATTTTGCTCACCGCGGGCTGGCTGAGGTTCATGTGCTGTGCCGCCGTGTGCATGTTGCGGGTCCGCGCCAGGGTTTCGATGAGCACCAGATGCTTGAACTTGAGCCAGTTACAGACCGTGGAAAAGGAAATGTCTGACATGAGCGCGGCCTCAATGAGCGATAACCCAGTGTTATCGATTACTGAACAGATGTCATTGGAGTTTATCGCCGGTGCTGATTAGGGTCGCTTGTAGACCATAAGTAGAAACCATAAAAAGTGTCGAGGACTTCACCATGCCTATCCAGCTCACCCCCGATAACACTCTCCCCGCCGATGGCCTGAATGGCACATTGATCGGCCGCGCCTGGGTACCCGGAAAAGTCGGCGGCCCGTCGCCCGTGGTGTTGCGCAGCGACGGGGTGTTCGATCTTTCGTCGAGCTTCGCCACCTTGAGCGACTTGCTGGAGCTGGAATCACCGCTGGCCGCCGTTCGCGAAGCCCATGGCACGCGCGTCGCCAGCCTCGAAGAATTGCTGGCGAATTCGACTGCAACACCTGATCCCAACAAGCCGTACCTGCTGGCGCCCGCGGACCTGCAAGTGATCAAGGCCGCAGGGGTGACCTTCGCCGCGAGCATGATCGAACGGGTGATCGAGGAGCAGGCGGCGGGGGACCCGGCCAAGGCGGAGAGCGTGCGCGCCATCGTGCAGAACGCCATCGGCGACAACCTGCGAAACATCAAGCCGGGCTCCGAACAAGCCAGCCAACTCAAGGCGCTGCTGATCGAGCAAGGCATGTGGTCGCAGTACCTTGAAGTGGGCATCGGGCCAGACGCCGAGATTTTCACCAAAGCACCCGTGCTCGCGGCAGTGGGCAGCGGCAGCCAGGTGGGCATTCATCCGAAATCGGAATGGAACAACCCCGAGCCGGAAGTGGTGCTGGCGGTGAACAGTCGCGGGCAGATCCACGGCGCGACCCTCGGCAACGACGTCAACCTGCGCGACTTCGAAGGCCGCAGCGCGCTGCTGCTGAGCAAGGCCAAGGACAATAACGCCTCGTGCTCGATCGGCCCGTTCATTCGGCTGTTCGACGAAACCTTCTCCCTCGATGACGTGCGCAACTGTGTGGTCGATCTGCAGGTAAAAGGCGATGACGGTTACGTGATGAAGGGCTCAAGCTCAATGTCACAGATCAGCCGCGATCCGGCCGACATCGCTGGCCAGGCGCTCAACGCCAACCATCAATACCCGGACGGCTTCCTGCTGTTTCTCGGCACCCTCTTCGCCCCGACCGCAGACCGTGACCATGCCGGCGGAGGTTTTACCCACAAGTTGGGCGATCAGGTCAGTATCAGCAGCAGCCTGTTCGGCGGCCTGCACAATGAGGTGACCCACAGCAGTGACGCGGCGCCGTGGACATTCGGCGTCGGCGCGCTGCTGCGCAACCTCGCCGTGCGCGGTTTGTTATAGCCCGGCAGGAAACGCGTTCTGCCAGCGCGACGCACACCCCCTAATTCCAAGAGAGACCCGACCCATGTCCGACACGCCGAAACGCCCGCTTCGCAGCCAGCAATGGTTCGATGATCCGGAACACGCTGACATGACGGCGCTGTACGTCGAGCGTTACATGAACTACGGCATGACCCGCGAGGAGCTGCAATCGGGCCGACCGATCATCGGCATCGCCCAGACAGGCTCTGATCTGGCGCCCTGCAACCGTCATCACCTTGAGCTCGCCCAGCGGGTCAAAGCCGGCATTCGCGATGCGGGCGGGATTCCGATGGAGTTCCCGGTGCACCCGATGGCCGAGCAGACCCGCCGCCCGACCGCCGCCCTGGACCGGAACCTGGCGTACCTCGGACTGGTGGAAGTTCTTCACGGCTACCCGCTGGATGGCGTCGTCCTCACCACCGGCTGCGACAAAACCACACCGGCCTGCCTGATGGCAGCGGCGACCACCGACCTGCCGTCGATTGTCTTGTCTGGCGGGCCGATGCTCGACGGTCGGCACAAAGGCGAGCTGATCGGCTCTGGCACGGTGCTCTGGCATGCGCGCAATCTGCTGTCCGCAGGCGAGATCAATTACGAAGGCTTCATGGAAATGACCACCGCCGCGTCGCCGTCGGTGGGCCACTGCAACACCATGGGCACCGCGCTTTCGATGAATGCGCTGGCCGAAGCGCTGGGCATGTCGCTGCCGGGTTGCGCGAGCATTCCGGCGGCGTACCGGGAGCGCGGACAGATGGCTTACATGACCGGCAAGCGCATCTGCGATCTGGTCCGTGAAGACGTGCGGCCTTCGCAAATCATGACACGCGAAGCCTTTGAAAACGCGATCGCGGTGGCCTCGGCGCTGGGTGCTTCGAGCAACTGCCCGCCGCACCTGATCGCCATCGCCCGACACATGGGCGTCGAGTTGAGTCTCGACGACTGGCAGCGCATCGGCGAAGACGTGCCGTTGCTGGTCAATTGCATGCCGGCCGGGAAGTATCTGGGCGAAGGCTTCCACCGCGCAGGCGGCGTGCCGGCGGTGATGCACGAGTTGCAAAAGGCCGGCAAGCTGCACGAAGACTGCGGCTCGGTCTCCGGCAAAACCATCGGCGACATCGTGCGCAACGCCGTCGCCCACGACACCGACGTGATCCGTCCGTACGAAGACCCGCTCAAACACCGCGCCGGTTTCATCGTGCTGAGCGGTAACTTTTTCGATAGCGCGATCATGAAGATGTCGGTGGTGGGCGAGGCGTTCCGCAAGACCTATCTGTCCGAGCCGGGCGCCGAGAACAGCTTTGAGGCACGAGCCATCGTGTTCGAGGGCCCGGAGGACTACCACGCGCGGATCAACGACCCGTCGCTGGAAATCGACGAGCGCTGCATTCTGGTGATCCGCGGCGCCGGCACGGTCGGTTATCCCGGCAGCGCCGAAGTGGTGAACATGGCGCCGCCGTCTGCACTGATCAAACAGGGCATCGATTCGCTGCCTTGCTTGGGCGATGGCCGGCAGAGCGGCACCTCGGCCAGCCCTTCGATCCTGAACATGTCGCCGGAAGCGGCGGTGGGCGGCGGCCTTGGGCTGCTGAAAACCAACGACCGGCTGCGGGTGGATTTGAACAACCGCAGCGTCAACGTGCTGGTCAGCGACGAAGAAATGGCCGCACGCCGCGCGCTGTTTGAGCCGAAGATGCCGGCCTCACAAACCCCGTGGCAGGAGCTGTATCGGCAGCTGGTCGGGCAGTTGTCCACTGGCGGATGTCTGGAGCCGGCGACCCTGCATTTGCGGGTGATCGCGCGAAGCGGCGAGCCGCGGCATTCCCATTGAGCAGCCGCGCGCGCTCTTGTAGGAGCGTGGCTGAACTGGCTTAATGATTTTGGACATCTCAATCGGGCGCTAAGATAGCGCCCAAATCCGAGGTGTTATGGGCATGCGTACTTCTTACTCGAACGAATTCAAACTCAAGGCAGCGGCCATGGTGCTGGACGAGGGACAATCGGTCCCTGAAGTCTGCGACAACCTGAGCATTGGCCGAACCGCGCTGCGTCGCTGGGTCGAACAGGTGCGTGCGGAGCGCCAAGGCGCGACGCCTGTGGGTGCCAAGGCGATTACCGCCGAGCAACAGGAAATACAGCGACTCAAGACCTTGCTCAGGCAGAAGGACCGGGATATCGAAATCCTAAAAAAGGCCAGTGCTCTCCTGCTTTCGGACTCCAAAGATCATTCGAACTGATCAGCGAGCTGGGCGAGCACTACGGCGTTCACGATTGTTGCCGCGCGTTGGGAGTCAACCGCAGCAGTTTTTACGCCTGGCGCCAGCGCCAGGGCGTCGTCAACCGCACCCGTGCGAGGCTTAGAACTTTGTTAGTCAGATTTCATAAGGAGTCGCGGGGATCGGCGGGGGCAAGAACGCTGGCCAGTGACCTTCGCAGCGAAGGGCATCAGGTTGGCCGGTACATGGCCCGCACTCTCATGCGTGAATCAGGGGTCGTGAGCTGTCAGCGTCGCCCGCACAAATACAAATCTTCAGGGGTCGAGGCATTGGTGGCGCCGCATCTGCTCAAACGCAAGTTTGATGTGGATGCCCCCAATACTGTTTGGTGCGGGGATGTAACTTACATAAAAGTGGGTAAGCAATGGATGTATTTCGCTGCAGTGCTCGACTTGTTTGCACGCAGGATTGTGGGTTGGTCCTTTTCGATGACGCCCGACGCTTCGCTGACTTGTGAGGCATTGAGAATGGCGGTTGAGCTTCGCGGGCGCCCTAAGGACGTGCTGTTTCACTCGGATCAGGGCTGTCAGTACACCAGCCATAAATTCCGCAATGAGCTGGTGACCCATGGTTTGAGACAGAGCATGAGTCGCAAAGGCGAGTGCTGGGATAACGCCCCGATGGAGCGATTTTTTGGCAGCCTGAAATCGGAATGGGTGCCTAAAGAAGGATATTCGTCAGCGCATGAAGCACAGTTGGACGTGCAGCGTTATGTCATGCGTTACAACAACCGTCGCCCCCACAGCTACGACGGCTACCGGTCGCCTGTAACTGCGGAGCGGGCGGCAGCTTGAAAAC
Organism: Pseudomonas sp. KU26590; assembly: GCF_026153515.1. Taxonomy (NCBI): domain Bacteria; kingdom Pseudomonadati; phylum Pseudomonadota; class Gammaproteobacteria; order Pseudomonadales; family Pseudomonadaceae; genus Pseudomonas; species Pseudomonas sp. KU26590. Next base: position 1,006,484 of record NZ_CP110644.1, on the reverse strand, counting down.
CTAGACGGGTGTCCAGAATTACTTGACCAGTTCAGGCTTGTCCCGCGATCGGCGACGAAGTCGTCGCAAAACCTGTCATCTCGGTGTGGAAGGTTTCCCGAGGTAGTCAATTTACGGCTGCTTTGCAGCCGATCGCGGGACAAGCCACGCTCCTACAGGGACATCATTGTGCCGAGAGTTGCGCCATGGACGCAGAGGGTTGGGCAGTACTCACAACAACGCCGGCAACCCCTTCTCCATGCCGGCGAAACGGTTTTTCAACAACGAATGCAGCTGCTGCACCGCCGGGGAAAATTGCTTGCGGTGCGGGCAAACAAGGTTGAGCGGGGTCGGCTCGCCCGGGTAATCGGGCAGCAACAGTTCCAGCCGCCCGGCGTGCACGTCTTCGCAGACATCCAGCCACGACTTGTACGCCACGCCCTGCCCCGCCACCGCCCAGCGCCTCACCAGATCAGCGTCATCGGTGAGCAACGGGCCTGACACCGAGAACACCCGCCCACCGAGCCGCCATTTGTCGTACACCCGCCCCGCCAGGGTGAACAGCAAGCACTCATGGCGCAGCAAGTCGTCCGAGACAACGGGCCGGCCCTTGCGCGCCAGATACTCCGGCGATGCCACCAGCACCCGGCGATTCCACGGCGCCAGCGCCAACGCGATGTAGTTCGCGTCTTCGATCACGCCGTAGCGAATCGCGACGTCCACCGGATCGCGAAACAGATCGGCCACTTGATCGGAGATAAACAGGCGCAGATTCAGCGCCGGGTGCTGACTGCGAAAGTCCGTCAGCCAGGGCAGCAGCATGTTTCGCCCGAGGTCCGAAGGCGCCGCCACCTGCAGCGTGCCTTGCAGCTCGGCGCTCTCCCGCTGCAACTTTTCCCGGCCATCCCTTAAAGCTTCGAGCACCGTCTGGGCGGTCGGCAGGTACTGCTCGCCTTCAGCGGTGAGGCGCAAGCTGCGCGTCGAACGAGCAAACAAGCGGATATCCAGCTCGCGCTCGAGGCGCTTGATGGCCGCCGCAACTTGCCCAGGCAACAGATCCACTTCCCGCGCGGCATTGGAAAAGCTGCCCAAAGCGGCGGTGCGAACGAACAGCGTCAGGTCGTCGATTCGTATCATTTTCACTCCAGCCGTGAAAGTGTTGCCGGATTCTGCGGGTTTTTCTGCCTGACGAACAAGAACAAGATGGGTCCAACGTTTTAGCCACCTTCTGTCCACTGACTAGAGAGATCGCCATGAAAGCCGTCGCCTTCACCCAACACGGTCTGCCCATCGAAGACCCCAACGCGCTGCTCGACATGGACCTGCCCAAGCCAACACCCGGCCCTCGGGATCTGCTGGTCGAAGTCAAAGCGATTTCGGTGAACCCGGTCGACACCAAAATCCGCGCCGGCTCTGCCGCCACCGAACCTAAAGTGGTCGGCTGGGATGCAGTGGGCGTGGTTCGTGACACGGGCAGCGACGTCACGCTGTTCAAAGCCGGGGACGAAGTGTTCTACGCCGGCTCCATCGCCCGCCCTGGCAGCTACAGCGAATTCCACCTCGTGGACGAGCGCATCGTCGGGCACAAACCCAAGACCCTCGACAACGCCCACGCCGCCGCATTGCCGCTGACCTCGATCACCGCGTGGGAATTGCTTTTTGACCGTTTGGGCGTTGAAGAAGGTGGCGGCGAAGGTGACAGCCTGTTGATCATCGGTGCTGCGGGCGGGGTCGGATCGATACTGGTGCAGCTGGCCCGCCAACTGACCAAACTGACCGTGATCGGTACCGCGTCTCGCCCGGAAACCCGCGAATGGGTCGAACGCCTGGGCGCCCATCACGTCATCGATCACAGCCAGCCGCTGGTCGAGCAACTGAATCAGATCGGCGTCGGTCAGGTGAGCCATGTCGCCAGCCTGACCCACACCGACTCGTACTTCACGCAGCTGATTGAGGCCCTGAAACCGCAAGGCCAACTGGCGCTGATCGATGACCCGAAATCCCTCGACGTGGTGCCGATGAAACGTAAGGCCCTGTCGCTGCACTGGGAACTGATGTTCACCCGCTCGCTCTACGAAACGCCGGACATGATTGCCCAGCATGAACTGCTCAATCGCGTCGCCGACCTGATCGACCAGGGCGTGCTGAAGACCACCCTCGGTGAGCATTTCGGCGCGATCAATGCTGAAAACCTGCGCCGCGCCCACGCCGTGATCGAAAGCGGCAAGGCCAAGGGCAAGATCGTCCTCGAAGGTTTCTAACCCTGAGAATCACCTGTTTCCATTATTTGAATGGCCTGCTGCTGCAGGCCGGGAGCCGTTTGTGTCCATAAAACAGAACATGATGTTGTCAGCACTGGCCCTGTCAGTCGCCTTGATCAGCCAGACCGGTATCGCTGCCACGATCGCAACCACCGCCACCGCCCTACCCGCCAACGCGCCGGCGGAGAAAACCATCGGTCAGCTTGAGCAGGTGTTCACCTTCCACGACGCCATGCCCACCGGCGTGACCGTCACGGAAGCCGGACGCATCTTCGTCAATTACCCGCACTGGGGCGACGACGTGCCCTTTACCGTGGGTGAAATCCGTGACGGCAAAGTGGTCGCCTATCCGGATGCAGCCATCAACAAAGAAGACCCCAAAGATCCGGCCAAAGGGCTGATTAGCGTGCAGAGCGTGGTCGCCGACGGTCAGGGCCGCATCTGGCTGCTGGACACCGCTGCACCGAATTTCGCCGCGCCAAAAGCCGGCGGCGCCAAGCTGGTGGCGGTTGATCTGGCCAGTAACAAAGTGGTCAAGACGCTGGTCTTTCCGGCCAACGTCATTCTGCCGAGCACCTACGTCAACGACATGCGCTTTGATTTCCGCGCGGGCAAGGAAGGCACGGTGTACGTGACGGATTCGTCGGTCTCCGGGCCCGGCGCGATCATCGTCATGGACATCGCCAGCGGCGAGGCGACCCGTCGCTTGAGCGGCGCAAAATCCACTTCGGCCGATCCTGACTTCAAGCCGGTGGTCGAAGGCCAAACCGCACTGGTCACCAAAGGCCCGGACGGCAAGTTGAAAACCATGGCCGTTGCGTCTGATGGCATCGCCCTGTCCCCTGACGGCAAGACGCTGTATTTCAGCGCACTTTCCAGCCGCCACCTGTTTGCCGTGCCCGCTGCGATGCTGCGTGATGCCGGCGTGAGCGAGGCGCAACTGAACGCTGCGGTCAAAGACCTCGGCGAAAAAGGCGCTTCGGACGGTCTGGAAGCCGATGCCAACGGCGCGGTCTACGCCGGCGACTACGAACACAACGGCATCCGCAAACGCCTGGCCGACGGCAGCTGGCAGACCATCGTTCACGACCCTCGTGTGCTGTGGCCTGACACCTTGTCGGTCGGGCCCGATGGCTATCTGTATTTCACCGCCAACCAGCTGCAGCGCCAGGCCGGTTTCCACGATGGCAAGGATCTGCGCGAGAAGCCCTACAGCCTGCTGCGGGTGAAGATCGACGCCGCACCTGCGCCGACCCGTTGATTCAGTTTCCCCATTTCGGAGCTTCATCATGCAACTGACCTCGCTCGCAAAATCGCGCTACACCACCAAAGCCTACGATGCCTCACGCAAGATCCCGCAGGAGACGATTAACGAGTTGCTGGAACAACTGCGTCACAGCCCGTCGTCGGTGAACTCGCAGCCCTGGCACTTCATCGTTGCCTCCGATGAGCAGGGCAAAGCGCGCGTGGCCAAGTCGGCCGAGGGTGGCTTTGTCTACAACGAGGCGAAGATGCTCAATGCCTCCCACGTGATCGTGTTCTGCACCCGCACCGAGATGCCTGAATCTCACCTTGAAGCAGTACTGGCCCAGGAAGCGACTGACGGGCGCTTTGCCAACGATGAGGCAAAGGCTGGTCAAGACAAGAGCCGTCGTGGCTACGTGAACATGCACAAGTTCGATCAGAAGGACGTGCAGCACTGGATGGAGAAGCAGACCTATCTGGCGCTGGGCACGCTGCTGCTGGGCGCGGCATCGCTGGGACTGGACGCGACGCCGATGGAAGGTTTCGATTTCAAGAAGCTCGACGAAGAACTGGGCCTGCGTGACAAGGGGTTCACCAGCCTGGTCGTGGCCAGCCTGGGCTACCGCAGCGACAGTGATTTCAACGCCAAACTGCCGAAATCACGCCTGCCGGCCGAGACGGTGTTTACCTTCCTGTAAACCCGTCGCTCACAACTGTAGGCGTGAGCTTGCTCGCGATCCCGCCGCTTCAGACGACGATGCGTTGACTGAAATGCCGCCTTCGCGGGCAAGCGCGCTCCTACACTGAATTAGCGTTAATACTCGAAACCTGCGCCGTGCACAGATCCGGAGCCGGCTTGCTGGCGAACCTGTTGGGTCAGATAAATCTCTATTTGCAGACACAGCGCGTTCGCCAGCAAGCCGGCTCCTACGGATTGGGGTCAGGCGACGGGTTGAGGTGGAAACACCTTCCTGTAATCCCGCCGCACACCTGCAGAAGTGAGCTTGCTCGCGATCCCGCCGCTTCAGGCGACCATGGGTTGACTAATATGGCGCCTTCGCGGGCAAGCGCGCTCCTACAGTGAATTGGCGTTAACACTGAAACCTGCGCCGTGCACAGATCCGTAGGAGCCGGCTTGCTGGCGAACACATTGGGTCAGATACATCTCTATTTGCTGACACAGCGCGTTCGCCAGCAAGCCGGCTCCCACATATCGGGGTCAGAAGAAGGATTGAGGATGAAAAAACTTTCCTGTAGGAGCGTGGCTTGTCCCGCGATCTGGCGCGCAGCGGCAGCAAGGCTTCAGCCGCCCCACCCTTCCCATTTGCCCCGATGCCAACGCTCTGCTAGTGTCGCGCCGGTTTAATGTCTACCGGGATAGCCGCCATGGCCCGCAAGAAAGCTGCACTGGATTTCGAACAGTCCCTCACGGATTTGCAAACGCTCGTCGAGCGTCTGGAGAACGGTGAGCTGTCGCTGGAAGACTCACTCACCGCCTTCGAACAAGGCATCCGCCTGACCCGCGAGTGCCAGAGCGCGCTGGCCCAGGCCGAGCAGAAGGTGCAGGTCTTGCTGGAGCGCGACGGCGAACTGGCCGAAGAGCCGTTCGACGCGGAACAGCCGGAATGATCGCGGCGTATCAGGCACTCAGCCAGGCTCGCGTCAACGCGGCGCTGGAGACTCTGTTCGATGCGCCCGCCCCTGAATTGACCCGCCTTTACGCCGCCATGCGCTACAGCGTCACCAATGGCGGCAAGCGCGTGCGCCCGCTGCTGGTTTACGCCGCGTGCGAAGCCTTGGGCGGCAATGCCGAGCACGCCAACGGCGCGGCCTGCGCCGTCGAGCTGATCCACGCGTATTCGCTGGTGCACGACGACCTGCCGGCCATGGACGACGACGATTTACGTCGCGGCCTGCCCACCACCCACAAAGCCTTTGACGAAGCCTGTGCGATCCTCGCCGGCGACGGTCTGCAGACCCTGGCCTTCAGCGTGCTGAGCGATAACGCCCTCACCCCGCAGAACGCCGAGACCCGGCTGAAAATGGTCGCCACCCTCGCCCGTGCATCCGGCCCTGCCGGCATGGTCGGCGGACAGGCCATCGATCTGGGCTCGGTCGGGCTCAAGCTTGACCAGAAGGCGCTGGAGTTCATGCATCGGCACAAGACCGGCGCACTGATCGAGGCCAGCGTCAGGCTCGGTGCTCTGGCCAGCGGCAACGCCACCCAGGTCCAGCTCGATTCGCTGCAGATCTACGCCCACGCCATCGGCCTGGCGTTTCAGGTGCAGGACGACATTCTCGACGTCGAAAGCGATACCGCCACGCTGGGCAAACGCCAGGGCGCCGACATCGCTCGCGACAAGCCGACATACCCGGCGCTGTTGGGCCTGGAAGAAGCCAAGCATTACGCCCTTGAGTTGCGCGATCAGGCCCTCGTGGCGCTGCGACCGTTCGACGGGGCCGCGGAGCCCTTACGCGCGTTGGCCCGTTATATCGTCGAGCGCCGCCACTAGTCGAACGCTGCAACTTGGCGCAGGTCATAGCACTTATCGGGCGCAAGCGGCCTTGCGCGGCTACCCGATTTCGCCGGCAATCGTTACCCCTGAACATCGCATTGCTGCACATCGTGCGCAGCCTGCAATGCATCATGTAAACTGCCGCCTCTTTTACTTATAACGATTCGCCTGATGCCCACGACGTTCAAAGAGATTCCCCGCGAGCGCCCGTCAACGCCGCTGCTCGATAAGGCAGCGACGCCGGACGGCCTGCGCCGCTTAGGTGAAGCAGAGCTTGAAGCCCTGGCGGACGAACTGCGCCTGGAGCTGCTCTATACCGTTGGCCAGACTGGCGGCCATTTCGGCGCCGGCCTCGGCGTCATCGAACTGACCGTGGCCTTGCACTACGTCTTCGATACCCCCGACGACCGGCTGGTCTGGGACGTCGGTCATCAGGCGTACCCGCACAAGATCCTCACGGGTCGTCGCGAGCAGATGTCGACCCTGCGGCAGAAAGGCGGTGTGGCGGCATTCCCGCGTCGCGGCGAGAGCGAATACGACACCTTTGGCGTCGGTCACTCCAGCACCTCTATCAGCGCCGCGCTGGGCATGGCGATCGCCTCCCGGCTGCAAGGCAGTGAGCGCAAGTCCATTGCTGTGATCGGCGACGGCGCACTGACCGCCGGCATGGCCTTCGAGGCGCTGAACCACGCGCCCGAAGTCAGCGCCGACATGCTGGTGATCCTCAACGACAACGATATGTCGATCTCGCGCAACGTCGGCGGGCTGTCGAACTATCTGGCGAAAATCCTCTCAAGCCGCACTTACACCAGCATGCGCGAAGGCAGCAAGAAAGTGCTGTCGCGTCTGCCCGGCGCGTGGGAAATCGCCCGCCGCACCGAGGAGTACGCCAAAGGCATGCTGGTACCCGGCACGCTGTTCGAAGAGCTGGGCTGGAACTACATCGGCCCTATCGACGGCCACGACCTGCCTATCCTGATCGCCACCCTTCGCAACATGCGCGACCTCAAGGGTCCGCAGTTTCTGCACGTGGTCACCAAGAAAGGTAAGGGCTTTGCACCGGCCGAGGTCGACCCGATCGGCTATCACGCGATCACCAAGCTTGACCCGCTGAACGCCCCTGTCGTGCCCAAAAAAGCCGGCGGCCCCAAGTATTCCGGCGTGTTCGGCCAGTGGCTGTGCGACATGGCCGAAGCGGACGAACGTCTGGTCGGCATTACGCCTGCGATGAAAGAAGGCTCGGACCTGGTCGCGTTCAGCGAACGTTTCCCGGAGCGCTATTTCGACGTCGCCATCGCCGAGCAGCACGCAGTAACGTTGGCCGCGGGCATGGCCTGTGAAGGCGCCAAGCCGGTCGTGGCGATTTATTCAACGTTCCTGCAGCGTGGTTACGATCAACTGATTCATGACGTTGCCGTGCAGAATCTGGACGTGCTGTTCGCCATCGACCGCGCGGGCCTGGTGGGCGAAGACGGCCCGACCCACGCCGGCAGTTTCGATCTGTCGTACCTGCGCTGCATCCCCGGCATGCTGATCATGACGCCGAGCGATGAAAACGAACTGCGCAAGATGCTCACCACCGGTTACCTGTTCAAAGGCCCCGCCGCTGTGCGTTACCCGCGCGGCAATGGCCCCGATGCCGTGATCGAGAGCAGTCTTGACCCGCTGGAAATCGGCAAGGGCGTGGTTCGTCGTCAAGGCAGCAAAGTTGCAATGCTGGTGTTCGGTGTGCAGTTGACCGAGGCGCTGATTGTGGCTGAGAAGCTCGATGCAACCGTGGTCGACATGCGTTTCGTCAAACCGCTGGACGAGGCACTGGTGCGCGAAATGGCCGGCAGCCACGACTTGCTCGTGACGATCGAAGAAAACACCATCATGGGCGGCGCGGGTGCGGCGGTCAGCGAGTTCCTGGCGCGGGAGAACATTCTCAAGTCGGTGCTGCACTTGGGTCTGCCGGATGTGTACGTCGAGCACGCCAAGCCGGCGCAGATGCTGGCCGAATGCGGGCTGGATGCTGCCGGGATTGAAGCGTCGATCAACCAGCGCCTGCTGAAGATGTAGTTTTTTGTGGAAGTGACCAGGGTGGCGCTCCACCTTGCCCGCGAATGCGTTCTATCCGTTGAGACGCTTGCAACAGACAGATCGCTTTCGCGGGCAAGCGCGCTCCTACAGTGACCTGTCAAACCAACTGACTCGGCCAACCACAGACTTGTGGGAGTGACCGGGGTGGCGCTCCTACAGGTTTGCGATCAATAAGATGACCCCTTCCCGCTTCGCCCTCGCCTTCTCCCTCATTCCCGCCACCCAGGCCTTTGCCGATCAGCCTGATCGCGAAAGCGCCTTGAAGCTGGACAGCGTGCTCATCAGCGCCAACCGCCAGGTCGAGCAGCGGGACGCCAGTACTGCGGCGAACACCGTGTTCACCCGCGCCGACATCGAGCGGCTGCAACCCGGCAGCGTCACCGACCTGCTGAGTCGCGTGCCCGGTGTGCAAGTGGCGCCCAGCGGCGGCCGGGGCAGTCTGCCGGGAGTTTTCATTCGCGGGACCAAGGCCGCGCAGACGCTGGTGTTGGTGGACGGCCAGCGCATTGCCAACGCCACTTCTGCGGACAGCAACCTGCAATACCTCGACGTGGAGCAGATCGAGCGCGTGGAAGTGCTGCGCGGGTCACGTTCGGTCATCTACGGCGCTGACGCCATTGGCGGCGTGATCCAGATCTTCACCCGACGCGGCGTCGAACAAGGCCTCCAGGCGCGCCTGCATACGGGTTTCGGCAATCGCGGCACGCAGCAGCAGAGCCTCGGTCTGTCGGGCGGCGATCAGCAGACGCATTTCAACCTCAGCACCAGCCTGGATGAAACGGCCGGCATCGACCGCACCGGCCCGTCCTTCGCCAGCGATGACGACCACGACGCCTACCGCAACAAATCACTGAGCCTGAACCTCAGCCACTGGCTCAACGACGACGTGGAAGTCGGCTTCAACGGGCTGGATAATCGGGGCAAGACCGAGTTCGACAACCCGTTCGGTGTGTTCGACCCGGTCACGTTCAATACGGTGGGGCAGCAGCAATACAGCAAGTTTGACCTGAGCAGCCTGGGCACCTACGTCGACGCCCGCATCAACCAGACCTGGAAAATCCGCCTGGAACTGGGCCACAGCGAGAACCGCGAGAAGACGCTGGATAAGTTGAGCGACGATCACTACGTGTTCAACACCTACCGCGACTCGGTCAATTGGCAGAACGACCTGACGCTGGACGACCGCAACAGCCTGATGCTGGGTGGCGATTGGTACGAAGACCGCGTCAACAGCAGCACAGCGTTCGACGAGGACAGCCGCTGGAACCGCGCGGCGTTCATTCAGCATCGCTTCAAAGGCGAGCACTTCTCCACCGAACTGGGCCTGCGCCACGATCAGAATGAGCAGTTCGGCAGCCAGAACACGTGGAGTGGCACCCTCATCGTTCCGCTCAATGACGCCAACGACGTGCTGCTTTCCTACAGCGAAGGCTTCCGCGCGCCGACGTTCAATGATCTGTATTACCCGGACTTCAGCAACCCGAATCTCAAGCCCGAGCACTCCAAAACCTACGAGCTGCAATGGCGCACTCGCCTGAGCGAAACGGCCCGGCTTGAAGCCTCGCTCTATCGCACTGATCTTCAGGATGCGATTGCCCTCGACAGCGACTTTCGCCCTCAGAACATTGGTTCGGCAAGGATCAATGGTTTCGAAGCGTCGTTTGAGCAGCAATTGTTCGGCTGGACCGGCAAGCTCGGCGGCTCGGTCATCGACCCGCGTGACCGTGACACTGGGCATACGCTCAACCGCCGCGCCCGCCGCACCCTGAACCTCGATCTTGATCGCCAGTTCGATCGCCTCGGCGTCGGCGCCAGTTGGAAGGCGGTCAGCGACAGCTACAACGAAGAGGCCAATACCCAGCATATCGGCGGCTATGCGTTGTTCGGGTTGCGCAGCAGCTGGAAAGCCAGCGACGAAGTGAAGCTGGAATTCAAGCTGGATAACGCCCTGGACAAACGCTACAGCCGCACGCTGTACAGCTTTGATGGCAGCAATTACGGCTATCGCGAAGAGGGTCGGACGTGGATGCTTGGCGTGACCTGGACGCCGGAGCTGTAGGTTTATAGCCCGCTTGATCTAGCGCTCTGGCGCTATCACGCTGCACAGCTTCGCTACCGCGCCCACCATCTGCCCGCTGGCTCGTTCGAGGCCTTTATCGGGCACGGCAATCAGGCGACCGGCTTTCACGGCCTTCAACTGCGACCAGGTTTTCCATGCTGGCAGCAATGCAGCATCGCTGGCCAGAATCACGTCTGGATCGCGTTGCAGCACTGACTCGAGACTCACCTGCGGCGCCGGCAGTTTGAGGTCGTCAAAGACGTTGCGCGCCCCGCACACGGTCAATGCATCGCTGATGATCTGCCCGCCGCCCACCGTATAAAGCGGCTGATCCCACACTTGGTAAAAGACTTTCAAAGGGATTTCGCGTCGGTAGCGTCCACGCAACGCGACCAGTCGCTGGCGGAAGTCCCTCGCCACCTGCCGTCCACGATCGGCGCGGTCAAGGCGCTCGCCCATTTGTTCGATCTGATCAGCCAGCTCGTTCAGCGTGTGGGGCTCGGCGGTGTAGGTGGGAATGTTCAGGCGCTTCAGTTGATCGCGCTGTGCCGCGCTGACGCTGCCGGGCCATAGCAACACAAGATCCGGCTGCAAACTGAGCAAACGCTCGATGTCGAGCTGCCCGTATCGACCCACCGAAGGCAGGCCCACTGCTTTTTCCGGGCGCGGGCCGCCGTCGAGTACGCCGACCAGCAGATCGGCGGCATCCAGTTCGATAACGATTTCAGTCAGAGAGGGAGCAAGGCTGACGACGCGCTGGGCAGCGCCGGCCTGAGACGCGATCAACAACAGCAGGCAGGCAATCAGTGGGCGCATCAAGGGTGTCCAGCCTGCGCCAGACGAAAGCGCAGGCGGCCAGGTATCACGCCGGATCGGCTTCGCTCTGATGCTCGTTGCCCATCATGTGACCCAGCTTGCCGGCCTTGGTCGCCAGATAAAGCCTGTTGTGCGGATTGTGGCCGGTGTGCAGCGGCACGCGCTCGGCGACGGTGATGCCCATCTCCGTCAGCGCGTTGACCTTGCGCGGATTATTGGTCATCAAACGCAGGGACGTGATACCCAGATGCTCGAGCATCGGCAGGCAAACGCCGTAATCGCGCTGGTCAGCAGCGAAGCCCAGGCGCTCGTTCGCTTCCACGGTGTCGGCACCGCCGTCCTGCAATTCATACGCGCGGATCTTGTTCATCAAGCCGATGCCGCGGCCTTCCTGGCGCAGATACAGCAGTACGCCACGGCCTTCGGTGGCGATTGCACGCATTGCCGCTTCAAGTTGGGAACCGCAGTCGCAGCGCTGACTGAACAGCGCATCACCGGTCAGGCATTCGGAATGCACACGGCCGAGCACCGGAGCGCCATCTGACACATCGCCGAGGGTCAGCACGACATGCTCGCGACCGTTTTCCTGCTCGAGAAAGCCGTTCATCTTGAAAGTGGCAAAGGGGGTAGGCAGCTTGGAAGCCGCGACAAATACGACGGGCACCGGGTGCTCCTGATCTGTATGAGGGCTGGAAATTCGCAACATTGTAACAGCAGGTTCCGACAGACGCTTAGGCTGAATTGTTGGCCAATCAGATCAACACGTTTGATCAGTGGCTAACGCCAGCGCGGGGCTGACCACTGTCTGCGTCGAACGGATAGGGGTGATTCCAGCGCGCGAAGATCGGCCGCAGCTTGCCGCTGTGCACGAGGTCGCCCATCCGCAGGTCAAACAGATCCCGCAGCGCATGGCCCCTAGGGCTGTCGGCGAAGCTCAGGTACAACGGAATGGCGGTAAGGTAAGTCAGTCGATAGCGCTGCGGGTCGTTACTTTGGGCGAGGATGAAGTCCATTTCCGGCTTGGCATCGATGTACAGGTCAGCGCGCCCGTATTCGAGCATCGGCAGAATGTGATCGCGCCGGGGGACTTCGTTGAAGTGCAATACGTTGGGCAGATAATGCTGAAACTCGTAGCCGCGCACCCAGGCCAGGCGATATTTGCCCAGCGTCTGCAGGGTCGGAAGCGGCTTGGACGCCAGGCCGAGCGTGTAAATCTCGTCATTGTCGTAGTTCCACTTCGAGTAGAGCGTGCCCTCGACCTCATCCTTGTAGGCAGCCACCCAAGCATCGGCTTCGCCCCGCTGCACCAGCCCGACCGCGCGGGTGTAGGGCTCGATGCGCTGCTCGACCTTGACGCCGGCCGGCTCGAATATCTCGCGCATCAGGTCCCATCCCAGACCGGTCCCGTCGGATTCGGTGTAGCCAATCCAGTGCTCGCTCACCAGCAGGATGTCGGAGGGTGTGTCGGGCACCGATGCAGGGGTTGCCGCGTCGGCAGTTGCCCAGGCACTTGTCATCAACAACGCCAGACCCAGCAGCCATCCCACGCCTGGACGCCTCATGAGCGTAGCCCCTAGATCACGGCCCACAGCCAGACCAGCCCTTGCATCGCCAGCCACGCGAAAACACCGGCGAGAACATCATCAAGCATGATGCCGACGCCGCCGTGCACGTGCTTGTCGATCCAGTGGATGGGCCAGGGCTTGAGGATGTCGAAAAAGCGGAACACGAGGAAACCCACCAGCAGCCAGACCCAACCTTCGGGCACCAGCCACAAGGTGATCCACATGCCGACCATTTCGTCCCAGACGATGCCTTCGTGGTCGTGGACGCGCAGGTCGTCGGCCACCTTGCCGCACAGCCAGAAGCCGAACAGCATGGTCAGGCCGAGCATCAGCCAATAGCCCCAGTCCGGCAGCATTTGCCACAGCGGAATAAAAGGCACGGCGACCATCGAGCCCCAGGTGCCGGGCGCTTTGGGGAGTGTGCCGGAGCCGAAACCGAAGGCCAGGAAATGCCACGGATTGGTCCATACCGACGGGGGAACGTTTTCCGCCGGGACCTGATTAGGATGATCTGTCACCGTGTCTCCTGAAAATGTTGATAGCCCCGAGTCAACGGGGTGACGTCCTGCCCAAGTGCGTCAATCAGCGCCACGCCGTGACCTTCGACCACTCGACCCAGAACGAAAACAGGCAATCCGGAAGCCTGTAGTTCAGCCAGCCATGAGGGCGGCAACGTGAAAGCCAGTCTGTAGTCATCGCCCCCACTAAGCGCCGCATCCAACGCCGCATCAGGCCCGAAAAACCTCAGCAGCGCGTCAGACATCGGTACCTTTTCGCGCTCAACGAGCAAGCGTACGCCTGAAGCCGTTGCGATATGCCCGCAATCGGCGAGCAGTCCGTCGGAGATGTCCAGCGCCGCGCTGGCCTTGGCGCGCAATGCCATTCCCAACTCGAACTGCGGCTGAGGCGACCAGTAACGCGCCAGCAAAGCCTGAGTGGTAGACGCCTCGGTGCTGCGCTGGTTCAACACCAGCGGCAGCGCCCCGGCCGCGTCGCCCAGCGGACCGCCCACGCACAGCACATCGCCGGGCCGCGCGCCGCTTCGGGTCAGGGCCTGCCCGGTCGGGACGGTGCCGAAGACGGTGAGGGTCAGACTCAAAGGCCCGCGCGTTGTGTCGCCGCCGATAAGGCGCAGGCCGCAGCCTTGGGCCATGGTGTTCAAACCGCGTGCGAACGCTTCCAGCCAGTCGGCGGAAACCTGCGGCAGGGTCAGGGCAAGGGTAAATGCGAGGGGACTGGCGCCCATGGCCGCCAAGTCGCTGGCCGAGACGCCGAGTGCGCGCTGGCCGAGCAGGAAAGGATCGCAGACGTCGGGGAAGTGCACCCCGGCGACCAGCGTGTCAGTGGATATCGCGAGTTGCTCGCCAGCGGCCACCGACAGCAGGGCGCAGTCGTCGCCGATGCCCAGTGCAACGCCTTCGCCGGGCTGCGCACAGGGCGCAGCGGCAAAGTAATTGCGGATCAGCTCGAACTCGCCCATGGCGGAAACGCTCAGGTTCTGGAGAAACCCAGAAGCCTCAGCGCTTGTGCGCCTTCACTTCGACTTCGCGCAGACGCGGAGCCAGCTTGTCGAGCACGCCGTTGACGAACTTGTGGCCGTCGGTCGAACCGTAGACTTTCGCCAGCTCGATGCCTTCGTTGATGACCACGCGGTACGGCACGTCGATGCGCTCCAGCAGTTCCCAGGTCGACAGGCGCAATACTGCCAGTTCAACCGGGTCCAGCTCCTCGATGGTCAGGTCCAGACATGGCGCCAGCGCCGCGTCGATCTTGTCCTGATTGGCCGGGACACCGTGCAGGATGTCGTGGAAATAGCTGGCATCGACGGAAGTGAAATCGTTATCGACGCGGAACTGTGCTTCGATCTCGTTTAGCGACTGACCCGCCATGTGGCGCTGGTACAGGGCTTGAGTGGCCATCTGGCGAGCTGCACGACGCTTTTCGCTTTTGGATGGCTTGCCAGCGTCTGCCGCACGTGGATCACGCGGGTTGAACTGATCGCTTTCGTCGTTAATCACTTGGCCTCCAACTGCGCCAACAGGCTGACCATCTCGATGGCGGACAGCGCAGCTTCAGCGCCTTTGTTGCCGGCCTTGGTGCCGGAACGCTCGATCGCCTGTTCGATGGAATCGACAGTCAGGACGCCGAAGGCGACCGGCACGCCGAACTCCATGGACACCTGGGACAGGCCCTTGGTGCACTCGCCAGCGACGTATTCGAAGTGCGGGGTGCCGCCACGAATGACGGCGCCGAGCGCGATGATGGCGGCGAACTCGCTGCGTTGGGCGACCTTCTGCACAACCAGCGGAATTTCGAACGCGCCCGGTGCGCGGATGATGGTGATGTCGCTTTCGCTCACGCCATGGCGAACCAGGGCATCAACGGCACCGCTCACCAGGCTTTCGACGACGAAGCTGTTGAAGCGGCCAACCACCAGGGCATAGCGACCTTGGGGGGCGATGAAGGTACCTTCGATGGTCTTCAGGGTCATTCGGCTGAGTCTCGTGTTCTCGTATTAAAGAGCATGAAAGCGCGCATCGGGCGCGCGCTTTCAGGGATTTTAGGCCACGAATCGGGCGACTGCAGGGACAAAAACCACCAACGGCTGAACGCTGTCGGGGCCTGTCACCTGCCGGCCATTATTCGGAGGGCACGTATTCTACAACTTCCAGATCGAAACCGGATATCGCATTGAACTTCATTGGCGAACTCATCAGGCGCATTTTGCGCACGCCGAGGTCACGCAGGATCTGCGAACCGGCACCGACAGTGCTGTACGTGGTCGGCGTCTTGATCGGTGTGCCACCGGCGGTTTCACGCACATGGGCCAGAACCGTGTCGCCATCGAGCGGGTGACCGAGCAGCAGCACGACGCCGCTGCCAGCCTCGGCCACGGTCTTCATCGCGGCGCGCAGGCTCCAGCGGCCGGGCTGTTTGACCATCAGCAGGTCGCGCAGCGGGTCCATGTTATGCACGCGAACCAGCGTGGCTTCTTCCGCGCAGATCTTGCCCAGCGTCAGCGCCAGGTGCACGTCACCTTCGACGGAATCGCGGTAAGTCACCAGGTTGAAATGGCCCAGTTCGCTGTCCAGCGGCTGCTCGGCAATCCGCTGAACGGTACGTTCGTGGATCATCCGGTAATGGATCAGGTCGGCAATGGTGCCGATCTTGATGTTGTGCTCGGCCGCGAAGGCTTCCAACTCGGTGCGACGGGACATGGTGCCGTCGTCGTTCATGACCTCGCAGATCACGCCGCTCGGCTCGAAACCGGCCATGCGCGCCAGATCGCATGCCGCTTCCGTATGACCGGCGCGGGACAGCGTGCCGCCGGCTTGAGCCATCAGCGGGAAGATGTGGCCCGGGCTGACGATGTCGTCAGCCTTGGCGCCTTTGGCAGCAGCAGCCTGCACGGTGCGCGCGCGGTCGGCGGCGGAAATCCCGGTGGTCACGCCTTCGGCGGCCTCGATGGACACGGTGAACTTGGTGCCGAAGCCGGAACCATTGCGCTGCGCCATAAGCGGCAGTTTCAGGGTCTCGCAGCGCTCGCGGGTCATCGGCATGCAGATCAGGCCACGGGCGTAACGCGCCATGAAGTTGATGTGCTCGGCCTTGACGCACTCGGAGGCCATGATCAGATCGCCTTCGTTCTCGCGGTCTTCGTCATCCATGAGGATGACCATCTTGCCTTGGCGAATGTCTTCAACCAGTTCTTCGATGCTGTTGAGCGCCACGCGGCACCCCCTTCGATTCAGGATTTGAGGTAGCCGTTGGCGGCCAGAAAGCTTTCCGTGATGTTGCCGCCCTGGGCTGGCGTCGGATCAGCGGCTTTGTCACCGAGCAGCAAACGCTCGAGGTAACGCGCCAGCAGGTCGACTTCCAGGTTGATCTTACGGCCCGGGCTGTAGTCGCCCATGATGGTTTCGGCCAGGGTGTGCGGGACGATGGTCAGCTCGAACTCGGCGCCGTTGACCGCGTTCACGGTCAGGCTGGTACCGTCGATGGTGATCGAGCCTTTGTGGGAGATGTACTTGGCCAGTTCGCGGGGGGCGCGCATGCGGAACTGAATGGCACGGGCGTTTTCTTCCCGGGACAGCACTTCGCCGACGCCGTCGACGTGGCCGCTGACCAGATGGCCGCCCAGGCGCGTGGTCGGGGTCAGGGCCTTTTCCAGATTGACGCGGCTGCCGGTTTTCAGATCGACGAACGCGGTGACGTTCAGGGTCTCGCGGCTGACGTCAGCCCAGAAGCCATCGCCTGGCAAGTCAACGGCGGTCAGGCAGACGCCGTTGACGGCAATGCTGTCGCCCAGCTTGACGTCGGAAAGGTCGAGCTTGCCGGTCTCTACGTAAACGCGGACGTCGCCGCCTTTCGGAGTGATGGCGCGGATGCTGCCGATGGATTCGATGATGCCGGTAAACATGGGTGCTCCTGGAAAACAGGGCCAGCGCTGAGCGCGAAAGCCGGAATTATACGCCGGGGTGCGACGCGGGTATCGCAATGACTCGCCAGTCATTGCCGACCGCGCGCATTTCGACAATCTTGAGTTCGAGCGCTTCGCTCATCTGCGCCAGCGGCAGGTCAAGCAACGGTCGCGCCGACGAGCCCATGAACTTGCCCGCCACGAAGATCTGAAATTCATCCACCAGCCCCAGCCGGGTAAAGGCACCAGCGAGTTTAGGGCCGGCCTCGACCAGTACGTCGTTGACGCCGCGGGTGGCCAGTTCGACCAACAGTTTGCGCAGATCGACGTGCCCGCCACTGCTCGGCAGCGCCAGCAGTTCGTGGCCTTCGTCGTGGTAGCGCCCGCGCGCCGAGGCTGCCGCGCAGGTTGCCACCAACGCGCTGCCCGCTTTAAAGAACGGCGCATCAAGGGGCACCCGCAAACGACCGTCGACCAGCACGCGCAACGGCGGCCGGGTCGCGGCAAGGGCGGTGAGTTCGGCGTTCAGGCCCAATTCGTCCGGGCGAACAGTGAGCCTCGCGTTGTCTGCCAGCACGGTATCGGCGCCGGTCAGCACCACGCTCGACTGCGCACGCAGGCGCTGCACGGCGGAGCGCGCTTCAGGGCCGGTGATCCACTGGCTCTCACCACTGGCCATGGCCGTGCGTCCGTCGAGGCTCATCGCCAGCTTGACCCGCACGTACGGCAGGCCGTGCTCCATGCGTTTGAGAAACCCTTTGTTCAGCGCCCGCGCTTCGCTTTCGAGCACGCCGCTCTGCACCGCAATACCGGCGCTCATCAAGCGCAGCAGGCCACGGCCGGCCACATCGGGATTGGGGTCTTGCATGGCGGCGACCACACGCGCCACACCGGCATCGACCAGCGCCTCGGCACACGGCGGGGTGCGGCCATGATGACTGCAGGGCTCGAGGGTGACGTAAGCCGTCGCGTCTTTCGCCTTGTCGCCCGCCTGGCGCAGCGCATGCACCTCGGCGTGGGGCTCACCGGCGCGGACGTGCCAGCCTTCGCCGACAATGGCGCCATCACGCACGATCACGCAGCCGACGCGCGGGTTGGGGTGCGTCGAGTAGACGCCCTTGCGCGCCAGTTCCAGCGCCCGCGCCATGTAGGCCGCGTCGAGCACGCTTTGCTCTGTGGAGGTCATGCTCACTCTTTAGCCGGCTCGCGGGCCAGTCGGTCGATTTCTTCGCGGAATTCGTTGAGGTCCTGAAACCGCCGATAGACAGAAGCAAAGCGGATGTAGGCCACTTCGTCGAGTTTTTGCAGTTCGCCCATCACCAGCTCACCGACGATCAGCGATTTGACCTCGCGCTCGCCGGTCGCGCGCAGCTTGCTTTTGATATGGGCCAGGGCCGCTTCCAGCCGTTCGACGCTGACCGGGCGCTTTTCCAGCGCGCGCTGCATGCCGGCGCGCAGCTTCTCTTCATCGAAGGGCTGACGGCTGCCGTCCTGCTTGATCAGCCGGGGCAGCACCAGTTCAGCGGTTTCGAATGTGGTGAAGCGTTCTTCGCAGGCGACGCATTCACGGCGGCGGCGAACCTGATCGCCTTCAGCAACGAGGCGCGAGTCAATGACTTTGGTGTCGTTGGCACCGCAAAAGGGACAGTGCATGGTGGCAGGCAACAAAAAATGGGAGGGCCATGGTAGCGCATCTCACTGGCAAGACAAGTCTCGGGGTTTGAGGTATATAGACGCGCATTCAGTGCGGTGAAACCCGTCGCACTCAGCGATACTGCGTCATCCCGTGCGTATCTCGCCCGCATTCTGCTTTGTCTGGAGCTGTTCATGACGCTACGTACGCTTGCTGTAATCAGCCTTGTGGGCCTGCTCGCTGCCTGCAGCACGGCCGAGGCGCCGAAACCTGCAGCACCTGCCAAACCTGCGCCCAACGCCATTACGCTGCCGGAAGGGCAAGGCCCGCTGCAGCCGTTCCAGCGCGAATTGAGCGGCCAGTTGCTGGGCGTGCCGGCCGGCGCAGAAGTCGAGCTGGCGCTGCTGGTGATCGACGATCGCAACCGCCCGCAAAAGCTGCTGACCAGCACCAAGCTGATCGGCAACAACCAGTCGCTGCCGTTCCAGCTGCGTTTCAATCCGGAAGCCTTCCCGGTGGGCGCGCGCGTCGAACTGCGCGGCCGCGCCAGCAAGTCGGGGCAGTTGATTCTGCATCTGCCGTCCGTGCTGATCACTCAACCCACCACGCAGGCGCTGGGTCAGCTGCAATTCGCTCCCGCACCGTGACCGCCCCGCTTCACCTGCAAGCCGCATTGAGCGAGCTGCTGGGCGATGCGCAACTGGTCGCCGAAGCACTGCCGGGGACGGAGCTGAAGCTTTGGCTGATCGACGCGAACAATATGGATCGCGCCTTCAGCCCCGACGAAACCCGGCGCATTCTCGACGACCCGCCCTACTGGAGTTTCTGCTGGGCCAGTGGCCTGGCGCTGGCGCGCTTTCTCGCCGAGCAGCCGCAGTGGGTCGCGGGCAGGCGGGTGCTGGATTTCGGGGCGGGGTCGGGGGTCGCAGGCATTGCGGCGATGAAAGCCGGGGCGCTTGAAGTCGTCGCCTGTGATCTCGATCCGCTGGCGATCGAGGCCTGCCGGGCCAACGCCGGACTGAACGGCGTGACGCTTCAGTATTCAAACGACTTCTTCGCCGAGGAGGATCGTTTCGACCTGATCCTGGTGGCCGACGTGCTGTACGACCGCGCCAACCTGCCGCTGCTGGATCAGTTTCTCAGTCGCGGCAAACAAGCGTTGGTGGCCGATTCCCGGGTGCGGGACTTTCAGCACCCGATGTATACGCGGCTGGGAATCCTTGATGCGCTGACGCTGCCGGATCTGGCCGAGCCGTGGGAGTTTCGCAGGGTGAGTCTTTATCATGCGCAGCGACAGGCCTGAGCTGACCTGACCCACCCCGTAGGAGCGTGGCTTGTCCCGCGATCTGGCGCGCAGCGGCAGCAACCCACCCAACACGGTGCGTCAGCCTTACCCAGTTGACCCGTTTTACGACGACTTCGTCGCCGATCCCGGGACAAGCCACGCTCCCACAGGTCATCGGCAAACCGCACATCTGCTGTCGCGCTTTCGACAATCCCCCCAGCCCTTTATAGTTCGCGCCATCAAGCCTTACTTCGAGACCAGCGATGAGCCAGGAAACGCCGTACATCTTCGATGCGACCACCGCCACTTTCGATCAGATGGTCATCGAGAATTCCTTTCACCAACCCGTGCTGGTGGATTTCTGGGCCGAGTGGTGTGCGCCGTGCAAGGTGCTGATGCCGCTGTTGCAGCAGATTACCGAGAGTTATCAGGGCGAACTGCTGCTGGCCAAGGTCGATTGCGACGCTGAACAGGACATCGTGGCGCGCTTCGGCATTCGCAGCCTGCCCACCGTGGTGCTGTTTAAGGACGGTCAGCCGGTGGACGGGTTCTCCGGCGCCCAGCCTGAATCGCAAATCCGCGCGCTGCTTGAGCCCCATGTGCAGATGCCGCCGCCGGCCGCCGCCGACCCGCTGAAAACCGCGCAGGCGATGTTTGCCGAGAGTCATTTCGCCGAAGCCGAAGCGGTTCTGCAAACCATCCTCGCCGAGGACAACACCAACGCTGCTGCGCTGATTCTGTATGCGCGCTGCCTGGCCGAACGCGGCGAACTGACGGAAGCCCGTACAGTGCTGGACGCGGTCAAGAGCGATGAGCACAAAGCCGCGCTGGCCGGGGCCAAGGCGCAATTGACGTTTCTGGCTGAAGCCGCCGCGCTGCCTGACGTTGCCGAGTTGAAATCGCGCCTGGCCCAGAACCCGCAGGACGATGAAGCCGCGCACCAGCTGGCGATCCAGCAATTGTCCCGTCAGCAATACGAAGCCGCGCTGGAAGGGTTGCTCAAGCTGTTCATCCGCAACCGCAGCTACAACGAAGGCCAGCCGCACAAAACGCTGCTGCAGGTGTTCGACTTGCTGGGCAATGATCACCCGTTGGTCACGACGTATCGTCGTCGGTTGTTTGCGGCGCTTTACTAGCCTTCTCGGCTGAAGCCGGTCCTTTGATAGACCGAGCCAGTCCCAAGGAATGTACGCGGTTTACTTGTGGGACCGGCTTTAGCCGGGAAGAGGCCCGCATGAGCACCCTCAATTTTGTGGTGTGACGGATGACGCCTTCCCGGCTAAAGCCGGTCCCACACGGGTCCAAAACGCCCGTGTGTATCACTCAACCCAGCGATACACCGGCGTGTCGCCCTGGCTTTCCACTTTGACATTGGCGCTGTGACGCATGCGCACCATCAGGCGTTTGCCCGCAGCGGTGCTGCCCGACAGACCTTCGAGCTGACCGAGCAGATCCGGCCCGGTCAGGTGACCTGCTTTGCGTAGCAGCTCCTGAGCGATGTCCCAGACAGCATCATTGCGACTGGCCGCAGGCTTGACGGACGTATCCGTTGGCGCCGACGTTTCCTGAACCTGCGCGCCCAGCTGAATGCCCAGCCGAGCCCAATCGGCGTCGTCCATTTCCACAGTCAGATCCACCGGCAGATCGCCGACGGTTCCACGGATTCGCAGCATGGTGTGTGTCCTCTGATAAGGCGGACCGGCATGGTCCCACAGGATCGGACAGGGTCGCTTGAAAAAGTTAAGAAACCGCGCAACACATTGTTATAAGATCACATAACAAATTTCAGACCTGCCTCCGGAGCTTTCCCCCATGCGTCGTTTGCTACTCGCCCTGCCCTTCGCCTTGCTGCCCCTCGCCGTCGCCCACGCGGCCGATGAACATGACCACGATCATGAGCACGGCAGCCTCGGCGCGCACGTGCACGGTGTCGCGCGGCTGGATATGGCGCTGGACGGGCGCACGCTGGAACTGGAGCTCGACACGCCGGCGATGAACATCGTCGGCTTCGAGCATCCGGCGACGACCGACGCAGACAAGATGACCCTGGCCCTGGCCAAGGAAACCCTGCTCAAGCCCCACGCGCTGTTCAGTCTTCCGGAAGCGGCAGGATGCACCGCCACCAAACAGCGGGTTGAAAGCACGCTGTTCGGCGACAAGGATGACGACGATCACGACCACGCCGAGGGCGACGCGGCTGACCACGAGCACAGCGAAATTCACGGCCACTATCAGTTCACCTGCAGCGCGCCGAACGTGCTCAACAAGCTCGACCTGACCCAGCTGTTCAAAATCTTCCCGGCCACCCAGACCATTCAAGTGCAACTGGTGACGCCGAAACGCCAGATGGGCGCCGAAGTGCGTCCGAGCAATCCGGTGATCAAGTTTTAACCAGCAACGTTCTATCCGCGACCGGGCTTCCCGGTCGATCACTTTTCAGACGCACGTGTGGTCATGACTCAAGCGCTCATTGAATTGTCCGAACTCGGCTTCAGCTGGCCGGGGCATCCGCAGCTGCTGGACATTCCGGCGTTTCGCCTCGATGCCGGCGAAACCCTGTTCCTCAAAGGCCCGAGCGGTAGCGGCAAAACCACGCTGCTGGGTCTGCTGGGCGGTGTGCAGCGCCCCAGCCGCGGCAGCGTTCGCCTGCTTGGTCAGGAGCTGACACAGCTCTCGGCCGGGGCGCGGGACCGGTTTCGCGTCGATCACACGGGCTACATTTTCCAGCAGTTCAACCTGCTGCCGTTTTTGTCGGTGCGCGAGAACGTCGAGCTGCCGTGCCGCTTTTCCACATTACGCACCCAGCGGGCGACCCAGCGCCACGGCAGCGTCGATAAAGCGGCTGAAACGCTGCTCGCTCACCTGGGCTTGAAAGACCCTGAAATGCTCAGCCGCCGCGCCGACTCGCTGTCCATCGGTCAGCAGCAGCGCGTCGCTGCCGCACGCGCCCTGATCGGCCAGCCGGAACTGGTGATCGCCGACGAACCTACGTCGGCGCTGGATGCCGACGCCCGCGAAGCATTCATTCAGTTGCTGTTCGCCGAATGCCGCGAGGCCGGCGCCAGCCTGCTGTTCGTCAGCCACGATCAAAGCCTGGCGCCGCTGTTCGATCGCAACCTGTCGCTGGCCGAACTCAATCGCGCCGCCGTCGCCGCAGAGGTTTGAGATGTATCTTCTTCGTCTGGCGCTGGCCAGCCTCGCCAACCGCCGCTTCACTGCATTGCTCACCGCGTTCGCCATCGCTCTCTCCGTCTGCCTGCTGCTGGCGGTCGAACGGGTGCGCACCGAAGCGCGCACCAGCTTTGCCAGCACCATCAGCGGCACGGACCTGATCGTCGGCGCGCGCTCGGGCTCGGTCAACCTGCTGCTCTACTCGGTGTTCCGCATCGGCAACGCCACCAATAACATTCGCTGGGACAGCTTCGAGCACTTCGCCAACAGCAAGCAGGTGAAGTGGGCGATCCCGATTTCCCTGGGTGACAGCCATCGCGGCTATCGGGTGATGGGCACCAACGAATCGTACTTCGAGCATTACCAGTACGGTCGTCAGCAGCACCTGGCGCTGGCAGACGGCCGGCCGTTTGCCACTGACCCGTTTGAAGTGGTGCTCGGTGCGGAAGTGGCGGACGCGCTGCATTACAAGCTCGGCGACAAACTGGTGCTGGCCCACGGCGTCGCGACGGTGAGCCTGGTCAAGCATGACGACAAGCCGTTCACCGTCGTCGGCATTCTCAAACGAACCGGCACGCCGGTGGATCGCACGCTGCACATCAGCCTGGGCGGCATGGAGGCGATTCACATCGACTGGCACAACGGCGTGCCGGCACAAGGGGCCGGGCGGATCAGCGCCGATCAGGCACGCAACATGGACCTCACGCCCACCGCCATCACCGCCTTCATGCTCGGGCTGAACAGCAAGATCGCGACCTTCGCCGTGCAGCGCGACATCAACGAGTTTCGGGGTGAGCCGATGTTGGCGATTCTGCCGGGGGTGGCGCTGCAGGAGCTGTGGAGCCTGATGGGCACGGCTGAAAAAGCGCTGTTCGTGATCTCGTTGTTCGTTGTTTTGACCGGGCTGATCGGCATGCTCACGGCGATTCTCACGAGTCTGAACGAGCGGCGTCGGGAGATGGCGATTCTGCGCTCGGTGGGCGCACGGCCTTGGCATATCGCCAGCCTGCTGGTACTGGAAGCGTTCGCCCTGGCGCTGGGGGGTTCGGTCTGCGGACTGGCGCTGCTTTACATCGGCATCGCCTCCGCGCAGGGTTACGTGCAGGCCAATTACGGTTTGTATCTGCCGCTGTCCCTGCCCAGCGCCTACGAATGGACGCTGCTGGCAGGCATTCTCGGCGCTGCCGTGTTGATGGGCACCGTGCCCGCGTGGCGTGCCTATCGCCAGTCGCTGGCAGACGGGTTGTCGATTCGTTTATGAGGTCGTTGTGATGCGGATGGGTTGGATGCTGCTGTTAGTGCTCGCCGCGACGCCGTTGTGGGCCCAGGACCTGCGCGTGCTGACGTGGCAGGAAATGATTCCGCCCGACGCGCCGCCGGTGAAGCTGATCACCGCGCCGATCCATAACCTGTCGAGCCTGGCGGACACCCTGTCCGTCGAGTCCGCGCCCGCCGCCCATCAACTGGCGCCCCATGCGCCGGTGGTCAAGTCGCTGGACGGCGAGCGAGTGCGGCTGCCGGGTTACATCGTGCCGCTGGAAGTCAGCGAGGAAGGCCGGGTGACTGAGTTTCTCCTGGTACCGTATTTTGGCGCCTGCATTCACGTGCCACCACCGCCGCCCAATCAGATCGTCCACGTGACCAGCGAGTTGGGCGTCAAGGTGGACGAGCTGTACCAGCCTTACTGGATCGAAGGCCCGATGCAGGTTAAATCCTCAACCAGCGAATTGGCCGATGCCGGTTACCAGATGGAAGCGGACAAGATTCTGGTGTACGAGATGCCGGATGAGCAGTGAAAGCTTATTCCAGGCACCGATGAACTCGATTGGGCGCTGATCAAGGAGCCGGCTTGCTGGCGAACCCGGCAGGTCAGCCAATGTTGCAGCGACTGACCTGATGCGTTCGCCAGCAAGCCGGCTCCTACAGTGAATCGCTGTTCATCGCCAATTCCAAGGGCCTGCCGTGCAGGGCCAGTGCATCACTCATGCCCCCATAGCCCGACGCCAATACCACTTAATTAATCGCTTTTTCATTGAGCCAGGTCAAAAACCGCGACCTGGACGCTTCGTAACATACGGCATCTTTTTCATGCCCTTACGGAGCCCCCATGCACAAGTACCTGCTCAGCGCGCCCCTGCTCGCGCTTGCACTCGGTATCCCCCTCGCTGCTCACGCTCACCAGGCCGGTGATTTTATCGTTCGCGCCGGTTCTGCCACGACGGCGCCCAATGAAGACAGCGGAAACCTGAAGCTCGATGGCGCCAAGGTCCCGGGCACTAAAGCGACGCTGACCAGCGACACTCAGTTGGGCCTGACCTTCGCCTACATGCTCACCGATCACGTGGGCCTTGAGCTGCTGGCGGCAACGCCGTTCCAGCACACCGTCGGGATCAAAGGCCTGGGCCCGGGGCTGGACGGCAAGCTGGCGAACGTGAAACAACTGCCGCCGACCCTGTCGCTGCAGTACTACCCGATGGACGCGACGTCGAAATTCCAGCCCTATGCCGGTCTCGGCGTGAACTACACCTGGTTCTACGATGAAAACCTGAGCAGCGAACGCAAAGGCCAGGGCATGAACAACCTGCACATCAAGAACTCCTGGGGATGGGCCGGTCAGATTGGCGCGGACTACATGCTGACGGACAAGATCATGCTCAACGCCGCCATGTGGTACGTGGACATCGACACCCAAGCCACGCTGGACGGCCCGTCGGCGCTGGGCGTCGGACGGACCAAAGTGAACGTAGACGTCGACCCGTGGGTGTACATGGTTGGCGTGGGCTACAAGTTCTAAGCGCTTGCGCCCCAACGAGCAGGCACAAAAAAGGCACCTCATCGGTGCCTTTTTGCTGCGTGGATTTCAGCGCCCCAGCAGCCGCGCCAGCCCGACTTTCAGCGGCGTCGGCTCGGGCACTTCAAAGCGCTCAAGCAAACGCTGATTGCTCGCCCGTGAATGCTTGATGTCACCCGAGCGCGCCGGAAGGTAGCTCACCGGCGGCAGACTCCCGACCACCTCGGCAAGGGCGCCCAGCAGCTCATTCAGCGACGTTGTCGCGTTCAGGCCGACATTGACTGCGCCCTCTGCCACCGTCTGCATTTCGATCCCCTGCACCACGAGGTCAACCAAGTCCTCGACGTAGAAGAAATCCCGCGTTTGCTCGCCGTCGCCGAACACTGCAATCGGCAGGTCTTTCACGGCACGCTCCGCGAAGATGCTGATCACGCCGGAGTACGGCGACGAAGGGTCCTGGCGCGGGCCGAAGATATTGAAGAAGCGAAACACCACAGGCTCGAAACCGTGCTGGCGGCGATAGAAATCGAAGTAGTGCTCACCGGCCAGCTTGTCCGACGCATACGGGGTCAGCGGTGCTTTTGGCGTGTCCTCGGTGATGGCCTCGCCTTCACCGTTGTTGCCGTAAACCGCGGCGCTTGAAGCAAACACTACGCGTTTGATACCGGCCTGGCGCATCGCTTCGCAGACATTCAGCGTGCCGATGAAATTGCTCTGGTGCGTCTTCACCGGGTCATCCACCGAGGCCTGTACCGACGCGACGGCAGCCAGATGCGCAACGGCCTGGCAACCCAGCGCCGCCCGGGCCACCAGCGCGGCATCGGCCACATCCCCTTCGATCAACTCGACGCGCGGGTTGTCCAGCGGCAGGTTGCTGCGCTTGCCAGTGGACAGGTCGTCGAGAATGCGCACCGCATAGCCTTTGGCGAGCAGCGCGTCAGTCAGGTGCGAACCGATGAAACCGGCGCCGCCGGTGATGAGGACAGGAGCATCAGACATGGCGGTAATAGCGGTCCAGTAGATTGGGCAAGCCAGCACGCCAGGCGCGTGGCTTGATACCGAAGGTGTGAAGGATTTTCTTGCAGGCGAGCACGGCGTTCTGCGGCTCTTCGCTGGCGTCCGGACGCGCGGCGTGGGCCTGCGCGGTAGGTACCTCGATCGCCAGCGGGCGCAGCAGGCGAGCTTCGGTCAATACGGCCTGACCGAACGCCAGTGGCGTGGTCGCTTCGTGCCCGGCGTAATGATAAGTGCCCCACAGCGGCGCGGCGCAATCGAGCTGTTTGAGCACCGAAATGATAACCCTCGCGGCGTCGTCGACCGGGGTCGGATTACCACGACGGTCGTCTGCCAGCAGCAGTTCACCGGGAGTTTCAGCGCGGCTAAGGAAGCGTCCGAGTACGCCTTCGGCACTATCGTCGAGCAGCCAGCCGAAACGCAGCAGCACATGCTGCGGGCAGGTGGCACGCACGCTTTGCTCAATGCGCCACAAGGCCTGACCACGGGAACCCAGCGGCACGGGCTCGTCTTTTTCGCTGTAGGCCGTCGCCCGCGAACCGTCGAACACGCGGTAGCTGGACGGTTGAACGAGGACAATATTGTGGTGCTGGCACAGCTCAGCGAGACGCTCGACGGAGCGTTCCTGATTATCCAGCCGGTCAGCGCTCACTTTCTCCGCCTGAAACCAGTCGAAGTAGTAAGCAAGATTGATCAAGGCATCCGGGCGGGTGTCATCGAGCAGTTGCGTCAGGCTTGCCGCATCCCAACCGTCTTGGGGTGGACGCGGCGCGAGGAATCCAATGTTCTCCTCGGCACCTAGACGAATCAACGCCTGCCCGAGGGCATTCCCGCCGCCCAACAGCATAAGGCGCATTCGCATAGAGTCAGCAGGCTCAGTCTTCAGGTCGATTAAAAATAGGTGAAAAACGTCCGCAAACATAACACGTCATCGGGCAAGTCCCAACAACGGCGGGCATGCGCGCGTGCGGCGCCCTGAAACGCGTCGCCGATCGCTCGCCCTTGTGTCTTCCCCTGAGCATCTGACCCTTGCATCTACCCGCCGGCGCCCGCATTAATTGCGGATGAACCTTCCCCAGACGCCCGACCCGGTGCTCGACGCCTTTCATCCGGCGGTCAGCGCATGGTTTCGCTCGACGTTCCCGGCCATTACTGCGGCCCAGGCGCAGGCGTGGCCGCTGATCAAGCGCCGCGAGTCCACGTTGATCGCCGCGCCCACCGGCTCTGGGAAAACCCTGACGGCGTTTCTGGCAGTCATTGATGATCTGGTGCATCAAGGGCTGGAGCGGGGCGGCGAGCTGCCCCATGAGACGTTTGTGGTGTACGTTTCGCCCCTGAAAGCGCTGTCGAACGACATCCAGATCAATCTGCAAAACCCGCTGGCGGGCATCACGGATCATCTGATTCAGCAGGGTCTGCCCGGGCTGCGCATCACCACCGCCGTGCGCACCGGTGATACGCCGCAGAAAGAACGCACCGCCATGCGTAAAACCGCGCCGAACATTCTGGTCACGACGCCGGAATCGCTTTACGTGCTGCTGGGATCCGACTCCGGCCGGCGCATGCTCGCGAGCACGCAGACCGTCATCGTTGACGAGATTCACGCCATCGCGGCCGGCAAGCGCGGCAGTCATCTCGCCCTGTCGCTGGAGCGTTTGCAGGCGCTGTGTGCAAAACCGCTGCTGCGTATCGGCCTGTCGGCAACGCAGAAACCCATCGAGCGGGTGTCGCGTTTTCTGGTGGGCGGCGATCCCGTCAGCCGCCCTTGCGCCATCGTCGACATCGGCCACGCGCGCCCTCGGGACTTGGCCATCGAAGTGCCGCCGGTTGCCTTGAGCGCCGTGATGTCCAGTGACGTCTGGCAATTGGTCTACGACCGGCTCGCCGCGCTGGCAAGCGAACATCGCACCACGCTGATTTTCGTCAATACGCGGCGGCTGGCCGAGCGCATGGCGCGGCATCTGAGTGAGCGACTGGGCAAAGAGGCGGTCGCAGCCCACCACGGCAGCATGGCCAAAGAGCAACGACTCGACGCCGAGCAGCGCCTCAAGCGCGGTGACCTGCAAGTGCTGATCGCCACGGCTTCGCTGGAACTGGGCATAGACATTGGCGATGTCGATCTGGTCTGCCAGATCAGCTCGCCCCGCTCAATCGCTTCCTTCTTGCAGCGTGTCGGCCGTTCCGGTCACCACGTCGGCGGCACGCCCAAGGGGCGGCTGTTCGCTGTTTCCCGGGATGATCTGATCGAGTGCGCGGCGCTGCTGGATTGTGTGCGTCGCGGCGAGCTCGACACGCTGGTCATTCCCAAGGCGCCGCTGGATGTGCTGGCGCAGCAGATCATCGCCGAGGTCAGTTGTCAGGAGTGGCAAGAGCAGGACCTGCTGGCGCTGTTCCGCAAGGCTTCGCCCTACGCCGACGTCGACGAAGGCCATTATCAGGCGCTGTTGAGCATGCTCGCCGAAGGCTACAGCGGGCGTCAGGGCGTGCGCGCGGCGTATCTGCATCGCGACGCGGTGACCCGCACGTTGCGTGGCCGGCGCGGCAGCAAACTCACGGCGGTCACCAGCGGCGGCACGATTCCGGACAACGCCGATTACAGCGTGGTCCTCGAACCCCAGGCGCTGAACATCGGCACCGTCAACGAAGACTTCGCCGTGGAGAGCGCTGCGGGAGACATCTTCCAGCTGGGCAACACGTCCTACCGGATTCTGCGGATCGAGTCCGGTCGGGTGCGGGTCGAGGACGCCCACGGCATGCCGCCGAACATTCCGTTCTGGATGGGTGAGGCGCCGGGGCGCAGTGATGAATTGTCGTTCGCCGTCGCCCGTTTGCAGGCCGACATCGACGAGCAGCTCAGCGCCCACCCCGGCAATCTTCAGGCCTGCACTAACTGGCTGATGAACACCCTGGGCCTGGACCTCGCCAGCGCCGAGCAGATCATTGAATACCTCGCCCGCGCACATTTGGCCCTGGGCGCGCTGCCGTCTCAGGACACGCTGATCATCGAGCGCTTTTTCGATCAGTCCGGCGGCACGCAACTGGTGATTCATTCCCCGTTCGGCAGCCGGGTCAACCGCGCCTGGGGCCTGGCCCTGCGCAAGCGCTTCTGTCGCACCTTCAACTTCGAGCTGCAGGCCGCCGCCAGCGAGGACGCCATCGTGCTGTCGCTGTCCACGGCGCACAGCTTTGCACTCGATGAAGTCTGGCGTTATCTCAATTCCAATACCGCTGAGCATCTGCTGATTCAGGCGGTGCTGGATGCGCCATTGTTCGGCGTGCGCTGGCGCTGGAACGCCGGCGTCGCACTGGCCCTGCCGCGCTACACCGGCGGGCGAAAAGTGGCGCCTCAGTTGCAGCGGATCAAGAGCGATGACCTGATCGCCACCGTGTTTCCGGACCAGATCGCCTGCCTGGAAAATCTGGTGGGTGAGCGGGACGTGCCGGAGCATCCGCTGATCGAGCAGACCCTGGACGATTGCCTGCACGAAGCCATGGACGCCGAAGGCTGGCTGAAACTGCTGCGGCGTATGGAAAACGGCGAGGTGCGCCTGGTCAGTCGCGATCTGCCCGCGCCCTCGCCGCTGGCGGCAGAAATCCTCAACGCCAAGCCGTATGCGTTTCTCGACAACGCGCCGCTGGAAGAACGTCGCACCCAGGCGGTGCTCAATCGGCGCTGGAGCGACCCGGAATCCACCGATGATCTCGGCGCGCTGGATGTCGATGCGATCAAAGCGGTGGCCGATGAAGCCTGGCCGCAGCCGCAAAACGTCGATGAGATGCACGAGGCGCTGATGAGCCTGGGCTGCATCACCGGCGTTGAGGCCCGCGAGCACAGCGGCTGGATGAAATGGCTGGAAAGTCTGGCCCGCTCCGGCCGGGGCACGCGCTTGCAGGTCACCCCCGAGCAGGCGTTGTGGATCCCCCTGGAACGGCTGACCTGTTTGCAGGCGATCTATCCCGCCGCCGAAATGCACCCGCCGTTGGCAGCGTTGCCCGGGTTCGATGAAGCCTGGAGCGAGGACGAAGCGCGCGTCGAAATCGTACGGGCGCGGCTTGGCGGCTTCGGCCCGCTCACGGTTCCCGCCATTGCCGAGCCGTTGGCGCTGACACAGAACGAGGTCGCTCAGGCACTGGCGCAGCTGGAAAACGAAGGCTACGTGTTGCGCGGCCAGTTCAGCCCTGACGCCCGCGAGGAACAATGGTGCGAGCGGCACCTGCTGTCGCGCATCCACCGTTACACGGTCAAACGCCTGCGCCGGGAAATCGAGCCGGTGTCGCTGCAGGACTTCACTCGATTCCTCTTCGACTGGCAGCATCTGTCCGCCACGACCCAGAGTCAGGGCAAAGCCGCGCTGCCGGAAGTCGTCGCGCAACTGGAGGGTTTTTCGTCAGCCGCAGGCGCCTGGGACAGTGACCTTCTTCCGGGCCGTTTGAAGGACTATTCATCGACCTGGCTGGATGACCTGTGTCGGTCCGGCAAGGTGGTGTGGATGCGCCTGACCAGTCGCAACAAGGTCGGCAGCGCTGCGTTGCGCAGTACGCCGATTGTGCTGCTGCCGCGACCGCAGGTCCGCCTGTGGACCGGGCTGACCGAACAGCCGGCGCCGACCGAATTATCCCTGCGCGCGCAAAAGGTTCACGAGGTGTTGTCGAGCCAGGGCGCGATGTTTTTCGATGAGCTGACCGGTGAGGCGCACTTGCTGCGGGCTGAACTAGAAACAGCGCTGCAGGAGTTGGTCGGCGCAGGGCTGGTCAACGCCGACAGTTTTGCCGGGCTGCGGGCGCTGATCACCCCGGCGAGCAAACGCGCCAGCCACACCAGTCGGCGCAATCGCGGCGCCTTCATTGGCGGCATGGACGATGCCGGGCGCTGGGCGTTGCTGCGTCGCGCGCCGGCGAAGGAAGAAGGCGCGTCGCAAAGGATCGACAGCGACACGCTGGAGCATGTCGCCATGACCTTGCTGCGCCGATACGGCGTGGTGTTCTGGCGCCTGCTGGAGCGCGAGGCGGACTGGCTGCCGACATGGCGCGAGCTGCTGCGTACGTTCCATCGGCTTGAGGCGCGCGGAGAGATTCGCGGCGGGCGCTTTGTCGCAGGGCTGGCCGGTGAGCAATTCGCGCTGCCCGAAGCCATCCCGTTGTTGCGCGAAGTACGCAAGCGCCCATTGGACGGCAGCTTGATTGCCGTCAGCGGAGTTGACCCCCTCAACCTCGCCGGGACGCTGCTGCCCGGCGCGAAAGTCCCGGCGATTGTGGGCAATAAACTGGTCTACCGCGACGGCATTCCCATCGCCGCCATCATCGCCGGCAAGCCGCAGTACTGGGGCGAGGTGGATGAGGCGCTGATGCTGCAGGTGCGGGATCGGTTGTTCAGGTAGGCCGCAGCCAATCTCTGGGGAGCGGCTTGCTGGCGAAGGCGGCGAAGGCGGTGTCCCGGCCAAACACGATGTTGGATGTACTGACGCCTTCGCGGGCAAGCGCGCTCCTACAGGGGCGTTACGTCGTTCGCCTGAATTGTGGTTGGCCCCAATCCGTAGGAGCCGGCTTGCTGGCGAACCTTGCCGGTCTGACAACTATGTAGTGGCTGACCGGACGCTTTCGCCAGCAAGCCGGCTCCTACAATCTCGAGCTCGCGCCATCTGCCCAGTATGTCAAACCGGGCTTTCGGACCCGTCTTTGTTCACCACTGATGTCTTGCCGGGCAGCGCTTGTTGCTCTGCGCCCTCCTCGCCACGTTCGCCCTCGGGTGCCTGGCGATTGTGTGGGCTCATCACCAGTTGTGGATAAGTTTGCGCGAATCGCACCTCATCCGACTTATCCACAAGTCGCTTGAGCCGGTCATTGAACGCACGGCTCACCGCGTACTGCCCACCCGACGAGGTGCGGAACTGCGCAGTGATCACAATGCCGTTCATGTCCATCCGGTCCAGCCCGAACACTTCCAGCGGGCCCTGCAGCTTGCTCGCCAGCAGCAGATCGTCGCTGATCGACTGGCCCGCTTCACGAATCAACGAGGTCGCCGCGTCCACGTCGGTGTCGTAGGTAAACTGGAACGAGAAGAAGGCATAAGCGAACTGTCGGGACTGGTTGGTGACCGCCTTGATCTGCCCGAACGGCACCGAATGCACGAAGCCCTTGCCGTCACGCAGACGCAACGTACGGATCGTCAGGCTCTCGACGGTGCCGGCATGGCCAGAATCCAAGACAACCCAGTCGCCGATGGAGATCGTGTCCTCGATGATGATGAACAGCCCAGTAATGACATCCTGCACCAACTGCTGCGAACCGAAACCGATCGCCAGACCGACAACCCCGGCACCGGCCAGCAGTGGCGCGACGTTGATGCCCAAGTTCGCCATGGTCGTGATGGTGCAAATCACCACCAGGATGATCTTCATCGCGTTGCGCAGCAGCGGCAGGATGGTCTTCACCCGCGTGCTCGGCTGACGTGTGGAACGCGCATTCGCCGGCGGTTTCAGGGCTTCCTGAATGGCCGTGTCCATCACCACCCACAGCAGCCAGGTCACCAGCAGAATCAGCCCAATGCTGCTGAGGGAATCGCTGATCACTTTGCCCAGCGCATTGCGTTGGGCGAATTCAAACAGCGAGAAGCCCCAGATCCGCCCCAGCAACTCAATGAAGCCGATCGCCAGCGCAATACGCATGACTGCGTGCAACAGGCTCAGCAGACGCTCCTTGTAAACACTGTCGGTCCGCGCCTCGGTGGGCTTGAACATGTGCTGGAACAAAGTGCTGAGAAACACCGCGCCAATCAACAGCACCGTGGTCAGCAACGCGCAACGCAAAGCTTCCTGACTGCCTTCCCCGGCGCCGATCAGATTCACGGCCGAGACCAGAATCATCAGCAGGATCGGCAAGTGCCAGAGGCTGGAGAAGATCTTCAGGGTCTGTTGCACCGCAGGCCGCGACAGCCGCGCGCCCAGGGAACGGTTGCGGATCAAATGCGCAATCGGCCGGCGCATGCGGATGACGACCATGCCAAACATGACCGACGCCATCAGCCCGGTGAACGCGGCGATGCTGGTGGTCACGTTGCCGCCGAAGAGCCTGGCAATCTGTGGGCTGGTCAACGCGTCGCTCAACGCCGCGAGAAAGCCAATGATGAACAACGGGTGCGGCGCGTAGTGACGAATGATGCGCACCGCCGGCCGTTTGTGGCCCGAATTGAACAGCACGATCAGCGACAGCAGCACCGAGGTGGAGAAAATCCCGCTGCTGGTCGAGTAAGCCAGACACAGCGCCAGCGCACGCCCCACCGACGTCGGCATGAAATGACTGACGTACAGCGTCAGCGGCAGACAGATGAGCGCCGGCACCATGTATGGCAGCACATAGCCCAGCACCCCGACCACGCGATCGCGGCGGATCAGAAACCGATGCCGTGATAACCGTGTCACGAGAAACGCGCCGATGCGGTTGAGCAGCAGGAATGCCCCCGCCCACACCAGCGACAGCATCACGAAATCGCCCGTGATTCGCCACGGTGAGCGCGACTGCGGTTTGTTGACCAGCGCGTCGATCTCGTCGGCGGCGCGGTCAGCGCGCAGACGCCAGGAGTCGAGCAAGTGGCCATCCACATCGAGCTTGTCTTGCACGCTGTCGATGCTGGAACTGATAGCGCCGAGCAATCCGCCTTTGACCAGAATCTCCGCTTTGGCAGGATCCTCCGGCGCCGGGTCGGCAGGTGTGCCAGCGGGAGCGGTGGTTGCGGCGGGCGCGTCGGCGGCTTGAACATTGACGCTGCAAACACTTAACAGCAGGCAAAGCAACAGAAAGGGTTTGAAATTCGGCAAAACGCGAGTCACTCCTTCGGTCAGAGAACCGTGGAAAAATCGGCCCTCTGGAACTGATCGAATTTCATCCGGCAAGTTCGTTTCCAAAGCGCAATCGTCATGTTGGCCGTTGGCTGTCCGCTCACCGGGAAAATGTAACGAACCTTTACCGAGCCGCTTCGTCGTAGCCTTTACGAGGGTGACTTTCTCAAGTGCGCCCGCTCCGCCGAGGATCAACTCCATGTCGCTCATCCATCCCAAAGCCCATTACCGTCCCTACACCTCCGCCGCCGGCGGTTGGGGCTCGGCGAAGTCGGTGATGGAGATCCTCTGGCGGGAGCAGGCGCCGATTCGTGCAGGCCTGCCGCTGATCAAACAAAACAAGCCGGGCGGGTTTGCCTGCGTCAGCTGCGCATGGGCCAAGCCTGGCAAGCCCCACAGCCTGGAGTTCTGCGAAAACGGCGCGAAGGCCACGGCCTGGGAGCTGACGTCGCGGAAGACCGACCCGGCCTTTTTTGCCCGTCACACCCTCACCGAACTGCGCCAGTGGCCCGATTACGACCTTGAGCAACAGGGCCGCCTCACGCACCCCATGCGGTACAACGCTGCAACCGATCGCTATCAGGAAACCACGTGGGAGGACGCCTACCGTGACATTGGCGCGCAGCTGAAAAGCATGACGCCCGACAGCGTGGTTTTTTACGCCTCCGGACGGGCCTCGCTGGAAACGTCGTTCATGTACCAGCTCATCGCCCGCGCCTACGGCAACAACAACCTGCCCGACAGCTCGAACATGTGCCACGAGAGCACCTCGGTGGGCTTGCAGGAAAGTATCGGCGTACCGGTAGGAACGGTGACGCTGGATGATTTCGAGCACACCGACTGCATCCTGTTTTTCGGCCAGAACGTGGGCAGCAACAGCCCACGGATGTTGCATCAACTGCGTGAAGCCCGGCAGCGCGACGTGCCGATCATCACGTTCAATCCGATCCGTGAGCGCGGCCTCGAACGCTTCGTCAACCCGCAGTCCCCCGTGGAGATGCTCGGGCCGAAGTCGACCATCATCAGCACGCAATATCACCAGTTGGCGATCGGCGGGGACACGGCGGTTGTGCTGGGCATCGCCAAGTCGCTGTTTGAAATGGACGAGGTGGCGCTGGCTAAGGGTGAGCCCGGGATCATCGATCAGGCGTTCATTGCCCAACACACTGAGGGATTCGCTGAGTTCTGCAGCTGGGCGCTCGAAACACCGTGGGAAAGCATCGAGCGTCGGGCAGGACTCAGCCGCAGCGCGCTGGAGGCAGTGGCGACGGTGTACGCCAGACACGAGCGTGTGATGCTGATTTACGGTATGGGCATCACCCAACACCGGCGCGGCGTGACCAACGTGCAGATGTTGGTGAACCTGCTCCTGCTGCGCGGCAACATCGGCAAGCGCGGCGCCGGCATCTGTCCGGTGCGCGGTCACTCCAATGTGCAGGGGCAGCGCACGGTTGGCATCACCGAAGACCCGAAAAAAATCCCTGTGGATAAGATTGAGGAACTCTATGGCTTCACGGTCCCGACGAAAAAAGGCTTGAACACCGTTGAGACCTGCGAAGGACTGCTGGACGGGAGCGTGCGCGGATTCGTCGGACTTGGCGGGAATTTTCTGCGCGCAATCCCGGACACGTCCCGCATGGAACCGGCCTGGAATACATTGGACCTGAACGTTCAGATCGCGACCAAGCTGAACCGCACGCATCTGGTTCCGGGGAAAAACGCCTGGATATTGCCCTGCCTCGGGCGCATCGAGAAGGATGTGCAAAACGGCGTCGAGCAGGTTTATACCACTGAAGACAGCACCGGCTGCGTGCGGGCCTGGCAAGGTAACAGCGAACCGGCCAGCGCTCACGCCCGCGCCGAGGTCGCCATTCTCGCCGGCCTCGCCGAGGCGACATTACCCGGTACTACCCGAATCGATTGGGACGCCTGGCGCCGCGATTACGCGCTGATTCGTCAGGACATCGCTCAGGTCTATCCCGAGATTTTCCACGACATGGAAACCCGCATGTGGGAAACCGGCGGGTTTCATCGTCCTATCCCGGCGGCGAAACGTGAATGGAAAACCGAGAGTGGCCGCGCGATGTTCATCACGCCCCAACTGCTTGAAGAAAACGATGACGTGTACCCGAACCACACTCGCCGCGACGTGTTGCAACTGATGACGCTGCGCAGCAATGACCAGTTCAACACCACGATCTATGGCTACGAAGATCGCTTCCGTGGCGTCAGCGGCACCCGCGCGGTCATCTTCATGAACCGCAACGATGTCCTGCGAATGGGCTTCAAACCGGGAGACTGGGTCAACGTGACTACGGCCATCGAGCCTCAGGTCACGCGTTCGGTAGGACCTCTGCAGATCATTGCCTACGACATCCCCGAGAACTGCTGCGCGGCGTACTACCCCGAGTGCAATCCGCTCGTTCCGCTGTGGCACCACGCCGAACGCAGCAAGGTGCCTGCGGCTAAATCCATCCCCGTGACGCTGGCCAAGGCTTCACCCAGTGCAGACGATTTGAAACGTGCGCTGCCGGAAACCGATCAGGTGCGTTGAGCCTGTTTTTGAATGGGCGGCTTGACGCGGGAGAACGCACGTTCTACCTTCTGCATCATGAACACATCAACGACCAACACCCGCGAGAAAATCCTCGCGACGGCCGAACAGCTCATTTACCAGAACGGCATCCAGGCCACCGGCATGGACCTTCTGGTGAAGACGTCCGGGGTCGCGAGGAAAAGCATCTATCGCTACTTCGCCACCAAAGACGACGTCGCCGCCGCTGCGCTCAATGCACGTGATGTGCGCTGGATGGACTGGTTCCGGACTGAATCGAACAAGGCCGACACACCCGAAGCACGCATCCTGAATATGTTTGACGTGCTTAAAGGCTGGTTCGAGTCCGAAGGCTTTCGCGGCTGCGCGTTCATCAATACGGCCGGCGAAGTCGGCGACCCACAGGACCCCATACGTCTGATCGCCAAGCTGCACAAACAGAAGCTGCTGGACTACACACTGGAGCTCTGCGAGCAGCTTTGGATTGCCGATCCGCAAGCCTTGGCAAAACAGTTGCTGATCCTCATGGATGGCGCGATCACCGTCGCCCGCGTCATGGGTGACTACAGTGCTGCAGAAAGCGCCAAGGCGGTTGCGCAGCTGATGCTGGAGCAGCGCCTGCGTTCCAGTTCCTAGCCTAAAACGTCCCACCCACCGCCGAATCATCACCGCCTGGAGGTCCACCATGTCGTCCAATGCCCAGACTCGCCCGCCACTTCCCCCTTTCACCCGAGAATCCGCCATCGAAAAGGTTCGCCTGGCGGAAGATGGCTGGAACAGCCGGGACGCTGAAAAGGTCTCGCTGGCCTACACGCTCGACACCCAATGGCGCAACCGCGCCGATTTCGCCGAGAACCGTGAAGAGGCGAAAAATTTCCTGATCCGCAAGTGGAACAAGGAGCTCGACTACCGCCTGATCAAAGAGCTCTGGGCGTTCACCGACAACCGCATCGCGGTCCGTTACGCCTACGAATGGCACGATGATTCAGGCAACTGGTTCCGCTCTTACGGCAACGAGAATTGGGAATTCAATGAAGACGGCCTGATGGCGCGACGCTTCGCCTGCATCAATGACATGCCGATCAAAGAAGCGGATCGCAAGTTTCACTGGCCGCTGGGCCGCCGTCCTGACGATCATCCCGGGTTGTCGGATCTGGGTCTGTAATCCTCGAACGAGACCCAAAACAAAGCCCCCGGACAGCTGAGCTGTGCGGGGGCTTTTGTTTGCGGCGTTAACGCGCTTGGATAACGCGCTGCTTAGAATGGGATGTCGTCATCGAAGCTGTCGAAATCAGGCGCTGGCTGCGGCGCTTGTTGCGGCGCGGGGCGCGACTCGCGCTGTGGCTGAGGCTGAGGAGCAGACTGCGGGCGTGCCTGTTGCTGCGGGCGCGGCGCGGAGTTTTGGGAGTTCTGATAACCGCCACCACCCTGGCCCTGAGGAGCGCCTTCGCCTTGAGGACGGCCACCGAGCAACTGCATGGTGCCTTGCATGTCGACGACGATTTCAGTCGTGTAACGCTTGATGCCGTCTTTTTCCCATTCGCGGGTCTGCAGCTTGCCTTCGATGTAGACCTGCGAACCCTTGCGCAGGTACTCGCCGGCGATTTCGGCGACTTTGCCGAACATCGAAACACGGTGCCATTCGGTCTTCTCGACCTTCTGACCGGTTTGCTTGTCGGTCCACTGCTCGCTTGTTGCCAGACTCAGGTTGGTCACGGCATTACCGTTAGGCATGTAGCGGACTTCGGGATCCTGGCCGCATGTCCCGACCAATATGACTTTGTTAACCCCACGGGCCATAACGTTCTCCTAGGCTTCACACGTTTCCGACGCTGGATTGACCACTTCGTCGAAAGACGCCCGATCCAACAGTTCTTTGTCAAATTTGATATAGATGGCAGCCTCGTCGGCCACCACTACTGCATCTGTTACTCCACGTACGGCCAACACGCGATCGGCAAGGCCTGTGTCGCGTTGAGCCTCGGGCGACAACGGCAAGCGAAGGCTGGTTACGTAGGGAGGTTCGCGCATGGTAACAGCAAACGCCAGCCAGATGGCGGCCAGCCCGGCGCCGCCGAGGAACACGACATCCAGCCCGCCGTGCTGGAACAGCCATCCACCGAGAATGCCCCCCACAGCCGAACCCAGGAACTGACTGGTGGAATAAATCCCCATCGCCGTGCCCTTCCCACCCGCCGGAGACACCTTGCTGATCAGCGACGGCAGCGACGCTTCAAGCAAGTTGAACGCGGTAAAAAAGACCACGGTACCGATGACCAGCGCTCGCAGCGTGTCGCCGAACTCCCAGAAGAATAGCTCAGTGAGCATCAGCACCAGCACTGCGCCGAGCAAAACTCGCTTCATCTGACGCTTCTTCTCGCCGTAAATGATGAAGGGGATCATCGCGAAGAAAGAAATCAGCAGCGCAGTGAGATACACCCACCAGTGCTGCTCCTTGGGCAAGCCGGCTTTTTCGACCAGCGCCAGCGGCAATGCCACGAAACTGGACATCAGCATGGCGTGCAACGCGAAGATACCCAAGTCCAGACGCAGCAGGTCGGGATGACGAAGCGTCGCGCCCAATGCCTGTCGCGCCAGACCGGACTCACGGTGCTGCAGGGTCACTGTGGATTTGGGCACGACGAAGGCAACGATGGCCACGCCCACCAGCGCCATCGCGCCGGTCGCCAGGAAAAGACCGGACAATCCGAATGCACTGGTCAGAATGGGACCGACCACCATCGCAACGGCGAACGACACGCCAATCGTCATGCCGATCATCGCCATGGCTTTGGTGCGGTGCTGCTCGCGGGTCAGATCGGAGAGCAACGCCATGACCGCTGCGGAGATAGCGCCCGCGCCTTGCAGTACCCGACCGGCGATAACGCCCCAGATCGAGGTCGACTGAGCGGCCAGCACACTGCCGAGCGCAAACACGACCAGCCCTAGATAAATGACAGGGCGACGGCCGATTCTATCGGAGATGATGCCGAAGGGAATTTGCAGCACCGCTTGTGTCAGGCCGTAAGCGCCAATCGCCAGACCGATGAGTGCCGGGCTCGCGCCGGCCAGGTCCATCCCGTAGGTGGCAAGGACGGGCAGCACCATGAACATGCCAAGCATACGGAAGGCAAACACCAGCGCCAGACCGCCCGCCGCGCGGGTTTCGCTGCCGCTCATGCGCTCACTGTGAGAATCAAGCATGAAGGAACCTCGTATGAACCGGCGGCGATTCTACCAGTCCCATCGTGTAGAGCACATACGACGGTTTGCCGCGCATCGCAGGAATGGTCTTTTTTCCGAGTCAGCCGGCGCCGTCTTCAACAGTGTGTATCCATCCAGTATTTCCCCGTATACTTCCACGTTTTACACGCCCGCCGTGCGAGGCCAGCTTTGGACAAGATCTTGATTCGTGGGGCTCGAACCCACAACCTGAAGAACATCGACCTGACCCTTCCACGCGACAAGCTGATCGTCATCACCGGATTGTCCGGCTCAGGAAAATCGTCCCTGGCGTTCGATACGCTTTACGCCGAGGGCCAGCGTCGCTACGTCGAATCGCTGTCCGCCTACGCGCGGCAGTTCCTGTCGATGATGGAAAAGCCGGACGTCGACACGATTGAAGGCCTTTCGCCGGCCATTTCCATCGAGCAGAAGTCCACGTCCCACAACCCGCGCTCGACCGTGGGCACCATCACCGAGATCTACGACTACCTGCGCCTGCTGTACGCGCGTGTGGGTCAGCCGCGTTGCCCGGATCACGACATTCCTCTGGAGGCACAAACCGTCAGCCAGATGGTCGACCTGGTGCTGGCGCAGCCAGAAGGCGCCAAGCTCATGTTGCTTGCCCCCGTGGTACGGGAGCGCAAAGGCGAGCATCTGGCGATTTTCGAAGAGCTCCGCGCTCAGGGTTTTGTACGCGCTCGGGTGAACGGCCGGCTGTGCGAGCTCGACGAGCTGCCGAAGCTGGATAAACAGAAAAAGCATTCGATCGATGTCGTGGTTGACCGCTTCAAGGTGCGCCCGGACCTGCAACAGCGTTTGGCCGAATCGTTCGAAACCGCGCTGAAGCTGGCAGACGGCATTGCGCTGGTCGCGCCGATGGACGACGAGCCGGGCGAAGAGATCATTTTTTCCGCGCGCTTCGCCTGCCCGATCTGTGGCCATGCGATCAGCGAGCTGGAGCCAAAGCTGTTCTCGTTCAACAACCCTGCCGGTGCATGCCCGACCTGCGACGGGCTGGGCGTGAAGCAATTTTTCGACACCAAGCGTCTGGTCAATGGCGAACTGACGCTGGCGGAAGGGGCGATTCGTGGCTGGGACAGGCGAAACGTCTATTACTTCCAGATGCTCGGCTCGTTGGCGAAGCATTACGGCTTCAGCCTCGAGGTGCCGTTCAAGGAACTGCCTGCTGATTTGCAGAAGGTCCTGCTCGGCGGCAGCGGCAAGGACAGCGTTGACTTCCGTTATCTGAATGACCGCGGCGACATCGTCAAACGTGCGCACCCGTTCGAAGGCATCGTTCCCAATCTCGAGCGCCGCTATCGCGAAACCGAATCGAGCACGGTTCGAGAGGAGCTGGCGAAGTTTCTCAGCACGCAGCCGTGCCCCGAATGTCGAGGCACGCGCCTGCGCCGTGAGGCCCGTCACGTGTGGGTCGGCGAGAAGACACTTCCCGCCGTTACCAACATGCCGATTGGCGACGCTACGCATTATTTTGGTGAGCTGAAGCTCACGGGCCGCCGCGGTGAAATCGCTGACAAGATTCTCAAGGAAATTCGCGAGCGGCTGCAGTTCCTCGTCAACGTCGGGCTGGACTACCTGACACTGGACCGGAGCGCCGATACGCTCTCCGGGGGCGAGGCGCAGCGGATTCGTCTGGCCAGCCAGATCGGTGCCGGGCTGGTCGGCGTCATGTACATCCTCGATGAGCCATCAATCGGCTTGCATCAGCGCGATAACGACCGGCTGCTGGACACGTTGCGGCACCTGCGAGACATCGGCAACACGGTCATCGTGGTTGAGCACGACGAGGACGCCATCCGAATGGCCGACTACGTGGTCGACATCGGGCCGGGTGCTGGCGTGCATGGCGGCAATATTGTCGCGGAAGGTACGCCACAGGAAGTCATGGATCATCCGGACTCATTAACCGGTAAATACTTGTCGGGGCGGGTGAAGATCGCCGTGCCGGCCAAGCGTACGCCGCGTAATAAAAAACTGTCGCTCAAACTCAAAGGCGCGCGCGGCAACAATCTGCGTAATGTCGATCTGGAAATTCCGATCGGCTTGCTGACCTGTGTGACAGGCGTGTCCGGCTCGGGCAAGTCGACGCTGATCAACAACACGCTGTTCCCTCTGAGCGCCACCGCACTCAATGGCGCGACGACGCTTGAGGCTTCGGCACACGACAGCATTGACGGCCTGCAGCACCTGGATAAAGTCGTCGATATTGACCAGAGCCCAATTGGGCGTACGCCTCGTTCAAACCCTGCGACCTATACCGGGCTGTTCACGCCCATCCGAGAGTTGTTCGCCGGCGTGCCTGAATCAAGATCTCGTGGCTACGGACCTGGCCGGTTCTCCTTCAACGTCAAGGGCGGTCGCTGCGAAGCGTGCCAGGGTGACGGCCTGATCAAGGTCGAGATGCATTTTCTGCCTGACATCTACGTGCCCTGTGATGTGTGCAAGAGCAAGCGATACAACCGTGAAACGCTCGAGGTCAAGTACAAGGGCAAAAACGTCCACGAGGTCCTGGAGATGACGATCGAAGAGGCGAGGACGTTCTTTGACGCCGTGCCTGCTCTTGCAAGGAAGTTGCAGACGCTGATGGATGTTGGCCTGTCCTATATCAAGCTGGGGCAGTCGGCGACCACGCTTTCTGGTGGTGAAGCGCAGCGGGTGAAACTGTCACGCGAACTCTCAAAGCGTGACACCGGCAAGACCCTGTACATCCTCGATGAGCCGACCACGGGTCTGCATTTCGCGGATATACAGCAGTTGCTGGACGTCTTGCATCGACTACGCGACCACGGCAACACGGTCGTTGTGATCGAGCACAACCTGGACGTGATCAAGACCGCCGACTGGCTGGTCGACTTGGGCCCCGAAGGCGGTTCGAAAGGCGGACAGATCATTGCCACCGGCACGCCAGAACAGGTGGCGGACATGAAACAGTCTTACACCGGCCATTACTTGAAGCCGCTTCTGGAGCGCGATAGCGCTTGATTGCATGGCCTTAACAAAAAGCCCCTGTCGCGATACGCGCCAGGGGCTTTTTTTTATAGCGACTGTCTGAGCATTCAGAACTGCGACTGAAGGTAATTCTGGAGGCCGATGGATTTGATCA
This sequence comes from Pseudomonas sp. KU26590, assembly GCF_026153515.1. Lineage (NCBI taxonomy): Bacteria > Pseudomonadati > Pseudomonadota > Gammaproteobacteria > Pseudomonadales > Pseudomonadaceae > Pseudomonas > Pseudomonas sp. KU26590. The sequence continues at coordinate 962,909 of NZ_CP110644.1, read as the reverse complement.
GGCCCAATTGCTTCTCAAGCCAGTAAGTGTGGTCTTCTTCCGTATCTGCGAGCTGAATGCGGAGGATGTCACGGCTGACGTAATCCCTGTGCTGCTCGCAGAGCGCAATGCCTTTGCATAGAGCGGCGCGGACCTTGTATTCCAGGCGAAGGTCGCTGGCGAACATCTCAGGTACCGTGGTGCCCACGTCCAGATCGTCAGGACGCATGCGTGGAGTGCCTTCGAGCATCAGAATCCGGCGCATCAACGCATCAGCGTGTTGGGCCTCTTCTTCCATCTCGTGATTGATGCGTTCGTAGAGCTTGCTGAAACCCCAATCTTCGTACATCCGCGAGTGGACAAAATACTGGTCGCGCGCAGCCAGTTCGCCAGTCAGCAGCGTGTTGAGGTAATCGATTACATCCGGGTGGCCTTGCATCGCCGTCCATCTCTTCGTGAAAGGCGTTAGTTTGAACCAACCGGACTGGTTGGTCACCCTGCAGGATGGCAAATAAACATAGAAATCCCGCGAAATTCGGACATTTGGTACCGAAAAGACGGCTAAATGAGGAAGCTTCCGTTTATCACTTAGAATCACCCCATAATCGGCTCAATCGAGCCATCGGGGATGATCATCGAGGGCAACAAAAAACCGGGCACTAGGCCCGGTTCTTTGTAATGACTGATGTCTTATTCGGCGGTTTCTACAGAACCACCGACAGGACGATCAACCAGTTCGACGTACGCCATTGGCGCGTTGTCGCCAGCGCGGAAGCCACACTTGAGGATGCGCAGGTAGCCACCCTCACGAGTTGCATAACGCTTGCCCAGATCGTTGAACAGTTTGCCGACCATTTCTTTCGAACGGGTACGGTCAAATGCCAGACGACGGTTAGCAACGCTGTCAATCTTGGCCAAGGTGATCAGCGGCTCAGCAACGCGACGCAGTTCTTTGGCTTTCGGCAGGGTAGTTTTGATCAGCTCGTGCTCGAACAGCGACACCGCCATGTTTTGAAACATGGCCTTACGGTGAGAGCTGGTACGGCTCAGGTGACGTCCACTTTTACGATGACGCATGGTTCATTCCTTACCAAACACTACGTTCGGTGATTACGACGATCAGGCAGTCGCCTTGTCGTCCTTCTTAAGACTTGCAGGCGGCCAGTTGTCGAGGCGCATGCCGAGGGAGAGACCACGAGAAGCCAGAACGTCCTTGATCTCGGTCAAGGATTTCTTGCCCAGGTTCGGAGTCTTCAACAGTTCTACTTCGGTGCGCTGAATCAGGTCGCCGATGTAGTAAATGTTCTCCGCCTTAAGGCAGTTGGCCGAACGTACGGTCAGTTCCAAATCGTCAACCGGACGAAGCAGGATCGGATCGATCTCGTCTTCCTGTTCGACTACAACAGGTTCGCTGTCACCTTTGAGGTCCACGAACGCAGCCAACTGCTGTTGCAGGATGGTTGCTGCACGACGGATAGCCTCTTCAGGATCCAGAGTACCGTTGGTTTCCAGATCAATAACCAGCTTGTCCAGGTTGGTACGTTGCTCGACACGGGCGTTTTCCACCACGTATGCAATGCGACGAACCGGGCTGAACGAAGAGTCGAGCTGCAAGCGACCGATGCTGCGGCTTTCGTCTTCATCGCTCTGACGCGAGTCTGCTGGTTCATAACCGCGACCACGAGCTACAACGAGCTTCATGTTCAGGGCGCCGTTAGACGCCAGGTTAGCGATTACGTGATCGGGGTTAACGATCTCGACATCATGATCCAGCTGAATATCGGCAGCGGTAACCACCCCCGAACCCTTCTTCGACAAGGTCAGCGTAACTTCGTCTCGACCGTGCAGCTTGATAGCCAGACCTTTAAGGTTCAACAGGATTTCAATGACATCTTCCTGTACACCTTCGATGGCGCTGTACTCATGGAGTACACCGTCAATCTCGGCCTCGACTACTGCACAGCCGGGCATGGAGGACAACAGGATGCGGCGCAGCGCGTTGCCCAGGGTATGGCCGAAACCACGCTCGAGAGGCTCGAGAGTGATTTTGGCGCGGGTCGGACTGACAACCTGCACATCAATGTGGCGGGGTGTCAGGAACTCATTTACCGAAATCTGCATGGATGCACCTATTTTCTAGCCCTTACTTGGAGTAGAGCTCGACAATCAGGCTTTCGTTGATGTCGGCGGACAGATCACTGCGAGCTGGGACGCTTTTGAAGACGCCAGATTTTTTCTCAGTGTCTACTTCTACCCATTCTACGCGGCCACGTTGGGCACACAGATCGAGAGCCTGGACAATACGCAGTTGGTTCTTCGCTTTTTCGCGGATTGCCACTACGTCACCAGCACGGACCTGGTAGGACGGAACGTTAACGGTTTTGCCGTTTACGCTTACCGACTTGTGCGATACCAGCTGACGCGATTCGGCACGAGTCGAACCGAAGCCCATGCGGTATACAACGTTGTCCAGACGGCATTCGAGCAGTTGCAGCAGGTTCTCACCAGTCGCGCCTTTCTTGCCGGCAGCTTCTTTGTAGTAACCGCTGAACTGACGCTCGAGAACGCCATAAATACGACGGACTTTCTGCTTTTCACGCAGTTGGGTGCCGTAGTCGGACTGGCGACCGCGGCGTTGGCCGTGGATACCAGGTGCTGCTTCGATGTTGCACTTCGATTCGATCGCGCGCACGCCGCTCTTCAGAAAGAGATCGGTGCCTTCGCGACGAGCGAGTTTGCATTTTGGACCAATGTAACGAGCCATTCTTTACAATCTCCTGGATTACACGCGGCGCTTCTTCGGCGGACGGCACCCGTTGTGCGGGATTGGCGTCACGTCGGTGATGCTGGCGATCTTGTAGCCGCAGCCGTTCAAAGCACGGACAGCAGATTCACGACCTGGACCTGGACCTTTGACGTTGACGTCGAGGTTTTTCAGGCCGTATTCCAGCGCAGCTTGACCAGCACGTTCAGCAGCTACTTGAGCAGCAAACGGCGTGGACTTGCGAGAACCGCGGAAACCCGAACCACCGGAGGTTGCCCAAGACAGGGCGTTACCTTGACGGTCGGTGATGGTCACGATTGTGTTGTTAAAAGATGCATGGATGTGGGCGATGCCATCAACCACTGTCTTTTTAACTTTTTTACGAGGACGAGCAGCAGGTTTTGCCATGATTTAATTCCTGTCGATTCGCTGGGGCGATTACTTGCGGATCGGCTTACGCGGACCTTTACGGGTACGCGCGTTAGTCTTGGTACGCTGACCGCGCACTGGAAGACCACGACGATGACGCAGACCCCGATAGCAACCGAGGTCCATCAAGCGCTTGATTTTCATGTTGATTTCGCGACGCAGATCACCTTCAGTGGTGAACTTCGCGACTTCGCCACGCAGCTGTTCAATCTGCTCGTCGCTCAGATCTTTGATCTTTACCGCCGGGTTAACCCCGGTAGTAGCACAGATTTTGTGTGCAGTTGTGCGACCAACACCATAGATGTAGGTCAGCGAGATAACAGTATGCTTGTTATCTGGAATGTTAACGCCTGCAATACGGGCCATTCAGTGGGACTCCAATTGACAGCTACCTACGCCCCGGAAGCCAAGAAATAGGGCGCGAGATAATATCGCTGTAATAACAAATAATCAACCCAGCAGCGCACTAGCTGCTGGGCTTTTAGCACAGATCACATTTAGCCTTGGCGCTGCTTGTGACGTGGTTCCGCGCTGCAAATTACTCGAACAACACCTTCGCGGCGAATAATCTTGCAGTTGCGGCACAGCTTTTTCACCGATGCACGAACTTTCATCACCAACTCCTAGAACCTTATGGGTGCTTCAGCGCAGCATGCCGCTGCCGTAGCCCTTCAGGTTGGCTTTCTTCATCAGGGATTCGTACTGGTGCGAAACGAGGTGCGATTGCACTTGGGACATGAAGTCCATCACAACCACGACCACGATCAGCAACGAGGTCCCGCCAAGGTAAAACGGCACGTTCGCAGCGACCACCAGAAACTGTGGAAGCAGGCATACGGCCATCATATAAAGAGCACCGAACATGGTCAGACGAGTCAGAACGCCATCAATATAGCGTGCAGACTGCTCACCAGGACGAATGCCCGGAATAAAGGCACCGGACTTCTTCAGGTTTTCCGCTACGTCTTTCGGATTGAACATCAACGCCGTATAGAAGAAGCAGAAGAAAATAATCCCTGCACTAAACAGCAGAATATTCAACGGCTGACCAGGTGCGATCGACTGCGAGATGTCCTGCAGCCAGCCCATACCCTCAGACTGACCGAACCAGGCACCCAGCGAAGCCGGAAACAGCAAAATGCTGCTCGCGAAGATGGCAGGAATAACGCCCGCCATGTTCACTTTCAACGGCAAGTGGCTCGTCTGCGCAGCGAAGACCTTGCGGCCCTGCTGACGCTTGGCGTAGTGAACAGCAATACGACGCTGACCACGCTCGATGAACACCACGAAACCGATGATCGCTACTGCCAGCAAACCGATGGCGACCAAAGCGAAGATATTGATATCACCTTGACGTGCAGACTCGAAAGACTGCCCGATCGCTCTCGGAAGACCGGCGACGATACCCGAAAAAATCAACATCGAGATACCGTTGCCAACACCGCGCTCAGTGATCTGCTCGCCCAGCCACATCATGAACAGCGCACCAGCTACAAACGTGGTGACTGCGACGAAGTGGAAGCCGATATCTGCTGAGAACGCAACGCCCTGACCGGCCAAACCAATGGACATGCCAATGGCTTGAACCAGGGCCAGAACTACGGTGCCATAGCGGGTGTACTGGCTGATCTTACGACGACCAGCCTCACCTTCCTTCTTCAACTGCTCCAGCTGTGGGCTGACCGCGGTCATGAGCTGCATGATGATCGATGCCGAGATATACGGCATGATCCCCAGTGCAAAAATGCTCATGCGCTCCAGCGCACCACCAGAAAACATGTTGAACAAGCTAAGAATGGTCCCCTCATTCTGTCGAAACAGGTCCGCCAGCCGGTCAGGGTTGATACCCGGAACTGGGATATGCGCACCGATCCGATAGACGATAATCGCCAGGAACAGGAAACGCAGACGAGCCCAGAGTTCGGACAACCCGCCGGTTTTGCCTAGCGCTGAGAGAGCACCTTGCTTAGCCATTTATTCCTCGAACTTGCCGCCAGCTGCTTCGATAGCCGCACGCGCACCTTTGGTGGCTGCGATACCTTTGAGGGTGACTGCGCGAGTAACCTCACCGGACAGCATGATTTTCACACGCTGTACGTTTTGGTTGATCACGTTGGCATCCTTCAGGGACTGCACAGTGACGACGCCTTCTACTTTTGACAGCTCGGAAGTGCGAACTTCAGCACGATCCATAGCTTTCAAAGAGACGAAGCCGAACTTAGGCAGACGACGATGCAACGGCTGTTGGCCGCCTTCGAAGCCCGGAGCAATGGTGCCACCGGAGCGGGAGGTCTGACCTTTGTGGCCACGGCCACCGGTCTTACCCAAACCACTACCGATACCACGGCCCGGACGATGCTTTTCGCGACGGGAACCCGGCGCTGGACTCAGATCATTGAGTTTCATCGATTAACCCTCGACTCGCAGCATGTAGTAGGCCTTGTTGATCATCCCACGGTTTTCCGGGGTATCAACGACTTCTACAGTGTGACCGATGCGACGCAGACCCAAACCCTTAATGCACAATTTGTGGTTAGGGATGCGGCCGGTCATGCTTTTGATCAGCGTTACTTTAACGGTAGCCATGATCAGAAGATCTCCTGGACGTTCAGGCCGCGTTTAGCAGCGATCGACTCAGGGGACTGCATGGTTTTCAAACCTTTGAACGTTGCGTGAACAACGTTAACCGGGTTAGTCGAACCGTAGCACTTGGCCAGAACGTTGTGGACGCCAGCAACTTCGAGGACGGCGCGCATTGCACCACCAGCGATGATGCCAGTACCTTCCGACGCAGGCTGCATGTAAACCTTCGAAGCCCCATGAGCGGACTTGATGGCGTACTGCAGCGTAGTGCCGTTCAGATCAACCTGGATCATGTTGCGGCGAGCAGCTTCCATTGCCTTCTGGATCGCGGCAGGCACTTCACGTGACTTGCCACGGCCGAAGCCAACGCGCCCTTTACCATCACCAACCACGGTCAACGCGGTGAAAGTGAAGATACGGCCGCCTTTAACGGTTTTTGCTACGCGATTAACCTGTACCAGCTTCTCGATGTAGCCTTCGTCGCGTTTTTGGTCGTTATTTGACATAACTTAGAACTCCAGCCCGCCTTCACGAGCAGCATCAGCCAGCGCCTTAACGCGACCGTGGTACTTGAAGCCAGAACGATCAAAAGCCACTTGCGATACACCGGCGGCTTTCGCACGCTCAGCGATCAGCTGGCCAACTTTAGTGGCCGCGTCGATGTTGCCAGTGGCGCCATCACGCAGTTCTTTGTCCAAAGTCGAGGCGTTTGCCAGGACTTTGCTGCCGTCGGCCGAGATGACCTGGGCATAAATGTGCTGCGAAGAGCGGTACACGCAGAGACGCACGACTTCGAGTTCGTGCATTTTCAGGCGTGCTTTGCGAGCGCGACGCAGTCGGGTAACTTTTTTGACGGTCATTTGCTATGCCCTACTTCTTCTTGGCTTCTTTACGACGGACGACTTCGTCCGCGTAACGCACGCCTTTGCCTTTGTACGGCTCTGGACGGCGGAAGTCGCGGATCTCAGCGGCCACTTGACCAACCAACTGCTTGTCGATACCGCGAATAACGATATCGGTTTGGTTGGGAGTCTCAGCGGTGATGCCTTCCGGCAATTCGTAGTCCACTGGGTGCGAGAAGCCAAGGGCCAGGTTCAGCACCGTGCCTTTTGCTTGCGCTTTGTAACCAACACCGACCAGCTGGAGCTTGCGCTCGAAGCCTTGGCTTACGCCCTGGACCATGTTGTTTACCAACGCACGAGTGGTACCGGCCATTGCGCGAGTTTGTTGATCGCCATTGCGAGCAGCGAAACGCAGCTCACCGGACTCTTCAACAATTTCAACGGACGAATGGATGTTCAGGTCTAGAGTGCCCTTGGCACCCTTCACCGAAAGCTGCTGGCCGACGAGTTTGACTTCGACGCCTGCTGGCAACTTAACGGGGTTCTTAGCTACGCGTGACATGCTTATCCCCCCTTAGAACACTGTGCAAAGCACTTCGCCGCCGACACCGGCAGCGCGCGCAGCACGATCCGTCATCACACCTTTGTTGGTGGAGACGATAGACACACCGAGGCCGCCACGAACTTTTGGCAACTCATCGACGGACTTGTACTGACGCAGGCCTGGTCGGCTAACGCGCTTCACTTCTTCGATGACCGGACGGCCTTCGAAGTACTTCAGCTCGATGGATAGCAACGGCTTGGTTTCGCTGCTGATCTGATAACCCGCAATGTAACCTTCGTCCTTCAGGACTTTGGCTACAGCCACCTTCAACGTGGAGGATGGCATGCTTACGACGGGCTTTTCAGCCATCTGGGCATTACGGATACGAGTTAGCATGTCCGCTAACGGGTCCTGCATACTCATGGGCTAGACGCTCCTGATACAAAAAAAATGAGCCTTACGGCTACAACCTATCGCCTTAAAATTCCGGGCACGTGCAAGCACGGGCTCTGGCGAGCCGGCAATTCTAGGCGCACCCCGGAAATGAATCAAGCCCCAAAAGGGGCTTGATTCAAATTCAGGCTCTACGCCCATCAGTTCGAGGTGAACACAATAGGCGCACTGCGAGAATAACTGCTTACCAGCTAGCTTTAACCAGACCTGGTACGTCGCCACGCATTGCTGCTTGGCGCAGCATGTTACGGCCGAGGCCGAACTTGCGGTATACGCCGTGCGGACGACCTGTCAGGCGGCAACGGTTACGCATGCGCGAGGCACTTGCGTCACGTGGTTGCTTCTGCAGTGCGACCGTAGCTTCCCAACGTGCTTCTGGACTTGCGTTCAGATCCACGATGATCGCTTTCAGCGCAGCACGCTTGGTAGCGTACTTGGCAACGGTGAGCTGACGCTTCAGCTCACGGTTTTTCATGCTCTTCTTGGCCATGGTCCTACTCCAATCAGTTGCGGAACGGGAACTTGAAAGCACGCAGCAATGCGCGACCTTCTTCGTCCGTACGAGCAGTGGTGGTCAGGGTAATGTCCAGACCGCGCAGGGCATCGATCTTGTCGTAGTCGATTTCCGGGAAAATAATCTGCTCTTTAACGCCCATACTGTAGTTACCACGACCATCGAAGGACTTGGCATTCAGGCCGCGGAAGTCGCGAACCCGAGGCAGGGAGATCGACAGCAGACGATCCAGGAATTCATACATACGCTCACGGCGCAGAGTCACTTTGACGCCGATCGGCCAACCTTCACGGACTTTAAAGCCAGCGATAGATTTGCGAGCGTAGGTCACAACGACTTTTTGGCCGGTGATTTTTTCCAGGTCTGCAACAGCGTGCTCGATGATTTTCTTATCGCCGATCGCCTCGCCCAGACCCATGTTCAGGGTGATCTTGGTAACGCGTGGAACTTCCATCACGTTCGAAAGCTTAAGTTCTTCCTTAAGTTTCGGTGCGATTTCTTTCCAGTAAATCTCTTTTAGTCGTGCCATGGTCTTCTACCTAGCAGTGTTCAAGCATCAACCGCTTTTTGGGTCGACTTGAAGACACGAATTTTCTTGCCGTCTTCAACTTTGAAACCAACGCGGTCAGCCTTGTTGGTTGCGCCGTTGAAAATGGCGACGTTAGAAGCGTGCAATGGCGCTTCTTTCTCGACGATACCGCCCTGTACGCCCGACATCGGGTTTGGCTTGGTATGACGCTTCACCAAGTTGATCCCACCAACGACCAGACGGTCGTCAGCGAGAACCTTGAGCACCTTACCGCGCTTACCTTTGTCTTTGCCGGCGATCACGATGATCTCGTCGTCACGACGAATCTTTTGCATGTCGGATCTCCTTACAGCACTTCTGGGGCGAGCGAGACGATCTTCATGAACTTCTCAGTACGAAGTTCACGGGTCACTGGCCCAAAGATACGGGTGCCGATCGGCTCTTGCTTGTTGTTCAACAGAACAGCAGCGTTGCCATCAAAGCGGATGATGGAGCCGTCTGCGCGACGGACACCGTGGCGAGTGCGGACTACTACTGCAGTCATCACTTGGCCTTTCTTCACCTTGCCGCGCGGAATTGCTTCCTTGACGGTCACTTTGATGATGTCACCGATACCAGCGTAACGACGATGAGAGCCACCAAGCACCTTGATGCACATAACGCGGCGTGCGCCGCTGTTATCGGCCACATCGAGCATGGATTGAGTCTGAATCATATAATTTCTCCGACCCCTAGCCCTTAGACTTCCACAGCGCGTTCGAGAACATCAACCAGTGCCCAAGATTTGGTCTTGGCCATCGGACGAGTTTCACGAATAGTGACCTTGTCGCCGATGTGGCACTGATTGGTTTCGTCGTGCGCGTGCAGCTTAGTCGAACGCTTAACGTATTTACCGTAGATTGGGTGCTTGACGCGACGCTCGATCAGTACGGTGATGGTCTTGTCCATCTTGTCGCTGACGACACGGCCAGTCAGCGTACGGACGGTTTTTTCGGCTTCAGCCATGATTACTTACCTGCCTGCTGGTTGAGCACAGTCTTCACGCGAGCGATGTCACGCTTAACTTGCGAGAGCAGGTGAGACTGCCCCAACTGGCCAGTTGCTTTCTGCATGCGCAGATTGAACTGGTCGCGCAGCAAGCCGAGCAGTTGCTCGTTCAGTTGCTGTGCTGATTTTTCACGAAGTTCATTCGCTTTCATCACATCACCGTCCGCTTAACAAAGGAGGTGGCGAGCGGCAGCTTTGCAGCAGCCAGGGCGAAAGCCTCACGCGCCAACTCTTCGGAAACACCCTCGATTTCATACAGGACTTTGCCTGGCTGAATCTGGGCAACCCAGTACTCCACGTTACCCTTACCTTTACCCATCCGAACTTCGAGAGGCTTTTTGGTGACAGGCTTGTCCGGGAATACACGGATCCAGATCTTGCCGCCACGTTTAACGTGACGGGTCAGTGCACGACGCGCTGACTCGATCTGACGAGCGGTGAGACGACCACGAGCAACAGACTTCAGCGCGAACTCGCCGAAGCTGACTTTGCTACCGCGCAGTGCCAGACCACGGTTGTGGCCGGTCATCTGCTTGCGGAACTTCGTACGCTTAGGTTGCAACATTTGGCGTACCCCTTACTTAGCAGCTTTTTTACGAGGCGCTGGTGCTTGCGGTTTCAGCTCTTCTTGGCGACCACCAATTACTTCGCCTTTGAAGATCCAAACCTTTACACCGATCACACCGTAAGTGGTGTGAGCTTCGTAGTTGGCATAGTCGATGTCGGCACGCAGGGTGTGCAAAGGCACACGACCTTCGCGATACCATTCAGTACGTGCAATTTCAGCACCGCCGAGACGACCGCTCACTTGGATTTTGATGCCTTTGGCACCAATGCGCATGGCGTTCTGCACTGCGCGCTTCATAGCGCGACGGAACATTACGCGACGCTCCAGCTGCTGAGCTACGCTCTGCGCAACCAGCATACCGTCGAGCTCCGGCTTACGGATCTCTTCGATATTGATGTGCACAGGCACACCCATTTGCTTGGTCAGGTCCTGACGCAGCTTCTCAACATCTTCACCTTTCTTCCCGATAACGATACCTGGACGAGCGGTGTGGATGGTGATGCGTGCAGTCTGCGCCGGACGATGGATATCGATACGGCTTACGGACGCGCTTTTTAGTTTGTCTTGGAGATACTCTCGCACCTTCAGATCAGCGAACAAATAGTCCGCATAAGTCCGACCGTCTGCGTACCAGACGGAGGTGTGCTCCTTGACGATTCCCAGGCGAATGCCAATGGGATGTACTTTCTGACCCATCTCTTCGACTCCGTTACTTGTCAGCAACCTTGACAGTGATATGGCAAGACCGCTTGACGATGCGATCAGCACGGCCTTTGGCACGTGGCATGATGCGCTTCAGCGAACGCCCTTCGTTGACGAAAACGGTGGAGACCTTGAGGTCATCAACGTCTGCGCCTTCGTTATGCTCGGCGTTGGCTACGGCCGACTCCAGCACTTTCTTCATGATCTCGGCGGCTTTCTTACTGCTGAAAGCCAACAGGTTGAGCGCTTCGCCCACCTTCTTCCCGCGGATCTGGTCGGCGACCAAGCGGGCTTTCTGGGCGGAGATTCGAGCGCCCGACAACTTAGCGGCTACTTCCATCGTTCCTTACCCCTTAACGCTTGGCTTTCTTGTCTGCCACGTGCCCACGATAAGTGCGGGTACCGGCAAACTCGCCTAGTTTGTGGCCGACCATGTCTTCGTTCACGAGAACAGGAACATGTTGACGACCGTTATGCACAGCAATGGTCAAACCGACCATTTGCGGCAGGATCATAGAACGGCGCGACCAGGTCTTAACTGGTTTGCGATCGTTCTTTTCCGCCGCCACTTCGATCTTCTTCAGTAGGTGAAGATCAATAAAAGGACCTTTTTTCAGAGAACGTGGCACTGTCGTATCCCTCTATTTACTTGCGACGACGGACGATCATTTTGTCGGTACGCTTATTACCACGAGTCTTCGCGCCCTTAGTCGGGAAGCCCCACGGCGATACCGGATGACGACCACCAGAGGTACGACCTTCACCACCACCATGTGGGTGGTCAACCGGGTTCATGGCAACACCACGAACGGTTGGGCGAACGCCACGCCAGCGTTTGGCACCAGCTTTACCCAGCGAACGCAGGCTGTGCTCGGAGTTCGAGACCTCACCCAGAGTCGCACGGCATTCAGCCAGAACCTTACGCATCTCACCGGAGCGAAGACGCAGGGTCACGTAGACACCTTCACGAGCGATCAGCTGTGCAGATGCACCAGCGGAACGAGCGATCTGAGCACCTTTACCCGGCTTCAGTTCGATGCCGTGAACGGTAGAACCCACTGGGATGTTGCGCAGCTGCAGAGCGTTACCTGGCTTGATTGGAGCCAAGGCGCCTGCGATCAGCTGGTCGCCAGCACTCACGCCTTTAGGCGCGATGATGTAACGACGCTCGCCGTCTGCGTACAGCAGCAGTGCGATGTGAGCAGTACGGTTTGGATCGTATTCAATGCGCTCGACGGTGGCAGAGATGCCATCCTTGTCATTGCGACGGAAATCGACCAGACGATAATGCTGCTTATGACCACCACCGATGTGACGAGTAGTGATGCGGCCATTGTTGTTACGACCACCAGTCTTCGATTTTTTCTCGAGCAGCGGTGCGTGAGGAGCGCCTTTATGCAGCTCCTGGTTGACCACCTTGACCACAAAACGGCGGCCAGGGGAAGTCGGTTTGCATTTAACGATTGCCATGATGCACCCCTTCCTTACTCAGCACTGCTGCTGAAATCGAGATCTTGGCCTGGCTGAAGGGAGATAACTGCCTTCTTCCAGTCATTACGCTTGCCCAGACCGCGAGCAGTGCGCTTGGTCTTACCCATGACATTCAGGGTAGTGACACGCTCTACTTTCACGCTGAACAGGCTTTCGACGGCCTTCTTGATTTCCAGCTTGGTTGCATCAGTAGCAACCTTGAAAACGAACTGACCTTTTTTGTCTGCCAGAACCGTAGCCTTCTCGGAAACGTGCGGGCCAAGCAGAACTTTAAATACGCGTTCCTGGTTCATCCCAGCAGCTCCTCGAATTTCTTCACGGCCGACACAGTGATCAACACTTTGTCGTATGCGATCAGACTAACTGGATCGGAACCTTGAACATCACGCACATCAACGTGCGGCAGGTTACGAGCAGCCAGGTACAGGTTCTGATCAACAGCGTCCGACACGATCAAAACGTCGGTCAGGCTCATGTCGTTCAGTTTGCCCAGCAGATCTTTGGTTTTCGGCGATTCAACAACGAAATCCTGAACCACGACCAGACGATCAGTACGAACCAGTTCAGCAAGGATGGAGCGCAATGCAGCGCGATACATCTTCTTGTTGAGCTTCTGAGAGTGGTCCTGAGGACGTGCTGCGAAAGTGACACCACCGCCGCGCCAGATCGGGCTACGGATAGTACCGGCACGAGCACGGCCAGTACCCTTTTGACGCCACGGGCGCTTACCGCCACCGGATACGTCAGAACGGGTCTTTTGCTGCTTGCTACCCTGACGACCGCCAGCCATGTAGGCCACGACTGCCTGGTGAACCAGCGTCTCGTTGAATTCGCCGCCAAATGTCAGTTCGGAAACTTCGATCGCTTGAGCGTCATTTACATTTAATTGCATGTCAGCTTCCCCTTAACCGCGAGCCTTGGCTGCTGGACGTACAACCACATTGCCGCCAGTAGCGCCAGGAACAGCACCCTTGACCAACAACAGATTGCGTTCAGCGTCCACGCGCACTACTTCCAGGGACTGCACGGTCACGCGCTCAGCGCCCATATGACCGGACATTTTTTTGCCCTTGAATACACGACCAGGAGTCTGGCACTGGCCGATAGAGCCCGGGACGCGGTGGGACACGGAGTTACCGTGAGTATTATCTTGGCCACGGAAATTGTGGCGCTTGATAGTACCTTGGAAGCCTTTACCTTTGGACTGACCGGTAACATCTACCATCTGGCCAGCAGCAAAGATTTCTGCATTGATCAGATCGCCAGCCTTGTATTCGCCTTCTTCAAGACGGAATTCCAGCACTGTACGACCAGCGGCAACGTTCGCTTTAGCGAAGTGACCTGCTTGAGCAGCAGTCACACGGGAAGCACGACGCACGCCGACAGTGACTTGCACTGCACGATAGCCATCGACTTCTTCGGTTTTGAACTGGGTGACGCGATTCGGCTCGATCTCAATGACCGTAACCGGAATGGAGACACCTTCTTCGGTGAAAATACGGGTCATACCGCATTTACGACCGACTACACCAATAGTCATGTTGTAAACCTCATGAGTGTACGGGGCTTTCACCCGCTATGGCCGCCCATTTCAGAGCGTTACACGACTAAGACCCGAGTCTTAGCCGAGGCTGATCTGTACTTCCACACCTGCCGCAAGATCAAGCTTCATCAGCGCGTCAACGGTTTTATCCGTTGGCTGGACGATGTCCAGAACACGCTTATGAGTGCGGATCTCGTACTGGTCGCGCGCGTCTTTGTTGACGTGCGGAGAAACCAGAACGGTGAACCGCTCTTTACGGGTAGGGAGTGGAATCGGACCACGCACTTGAGCACCAGTACGTTTCGCGGTTTCCACGATTTCCTGGGTGGATTGGTCGATCAGGCGATGATCAAAAGCCTTCAACCTGATACGGATTTGCTGATTTTGCATTGGATTTCAGACTCCAGGCTACTTCCCACCGAGCGCAATACGCCCGTTTAAAGGAGGCGCAATTCTATAGACGAGCTAACAGGGTGTCAACCCAATAAAAAAGCCCCCGCAAGCGGGGGCTCTTTTTGAAGATCATCGCTTACGCGATGATTTTGGCTACGACGCCAGCGCCGACGGTACGACCGCCTTCACGGATAGCGAAACGCAGACCGTCTTCCATTGCGATTGGCTTGATCAGGGTAACGGAAACTTTCACGTTATCACCTGGCATAACCATCTCAACGCCTTCCGGCAGTTCGCAGCTACCAGTTACGTCGGTAGTACGGAAGTAGAACTGTGGACGGTAGCCTTTGAAGAACGGAGTGTGACGACCGCCTTCTTCTTTGCTCAGAACGTAGATTTCAGCTTCGAACTGAGTGTGCGGCTTGACAGTACCTGGCTTGACCAAAACCTGGCCACGCTCAACGTCGTCACGCTTGGTGCCGCGCAACAGAACGCCGCAGTTCTCGCCAGCACGACCTTCGTCGAGCAGCTTACGGAACATTTCAACACCGGTGCAGGTGGTGACGGTAGTGTCACGAAGACCAACGATTTCCAGTGGATCTTGAACCTTGACAATACCGCGCTCAACACGACCAGTCACAACAGTACCGCGACCAGAGATCGAGAATACGTCTTCGATTGGCATCAGGAACGGCTTGTCAACAGCACGCTCTGGCTGAGGGATGTAGCTGTCCAGAGTTTCAACCAACTTCTTGACGGCAGTGGTGCCCATCTCGTTGTCGTCTTTGCCTTCCAACGCCATACGGGCGGAGCCGATGATGATTGGAGTGTCGTCGCCCGGGAAGTCGTAAGTGCTCAGCAGATCGCGCACTTCCATCTCAACCAGTTCCAGCAGCTCAGCGTCGTCTACCAGGTCAGCCTTGTTCAGGAAGACCACGATGTACGGAACGCCTACCTGACGGGACAGCAGGATGTGCTCACGAGTTTGTGGCATCGGACCATCAGCAGCCGAACAAACCAGGATAGCGCCGTCCATTTGGGCAGCACCGGTGATCATGTTCTTCACGTAGTCGGCGTGACCTGGGCAGTCAACGTGTGCGTAGTGACGCACGGCCGAGTTGTACTCAACGTGAGCGGTGTTGATGGTGATACCGCGAGCTTTCTCTTCTGGTGCGCTGTCGATCTTGTCGAAAGAAACAGCGGCCGAACCGAAAACTTCGGAGCAGACGCGAGTCAGAGCAGCGGTCAGCGTGGTTTTACCATGGTCAACGTGACCGATAGTGCCAACGTTGACGTGTGGAAGGGAACGATCAAATTTTTCTTTAGCCACGACAAATAACTCCTAGCCTAAAGGCGCTGAATCAGCCTTGTTTTTTGGTTACAGTTTCGACGATGTGCGACGGAGCTGTATTGTATTTTTTGAATTCCATAGAGTAGCTTGCGCGACCCTGGGACATGGAGCGAACGTCGGTCGCATAACCGAACATCTCACCCAACGGAACCTCGGCACGAATTACCTTGCCGGAGACCGTATCTTCCATACCCAGGATCATGCCGCGACGACGGTTAAGGTCGCCCATCACGTCACCCATATAGTCTTCAGGCGTAACAACCTCTACAGCCATGATCGGCTCAAGCAACTCACCGCCGCCCTTCTGGGCCAGTTGCTTGGTCGCCATGGACGCAGCCACCTTAAACGCCATCTCGTTCGAGTCGACGTCGTGGTAAGAACCATCAAACACGGTAGCCTTCAGGCCGATCAGCGGATACCCGGCAACAACGCCGTTCTTCATCTGCTCTTCGATGCCCTTCTGGATAGCCGGGATGTATTCCTTAGGAACCACACCACCCACTACTTCGTTCACGAATTGCAGACCTTCCTGACCTTCGTCAGCAGGCGCAAAACGGATCCAGCAGTGGCCGAACTGACCACGACCGCCGGACTGGCGAACGAACTTGCCTTCGATTTCACAGTTCTTCGTGATGCGCTCACGATACGAAACCTGAGGCTTACCGATGTTGGCTTCGACGTTGAACTCACGGCGCATCCGGTCAACCAGGATGTCCAGGTGCAATTCGCCCATGCCAGAGATGATCGTTTGACCAGTCTCTTCATCAGTTTTAACGCGGAAAGACGGGTCTTCCTGAGCAAGCTTGCCCAGTGCGATACCCATTTTTTCCTGGTCATCCTTGGTCTTAGGCTCTACGGCAACCGAAATAACGGGCTCCGGGAAGTCCATCCGTACCAGGATGATTGGCTTGTCAGCGTTGCACAAGGTTTCACCAGTGGTGACGTCCTTCATGCCGATCAAGGCCGCGATGTCACCAGCGCGTACTTCCTTGATCTCTTCGCGAGCGTTAGCGTGCATTTGCACCATACGACCCACGCGCTCTTTCTTACCCTTGACGGAGTTGATCACGCCGTCGCCGGATGCCAACACGCCCGAGTAAACACGGACGAAGGTCAGGGTACCCACGAATGGGTCAGTCGCGATCTTGAACGCCAGAGCCGAGAACGGCTCGTTGTCGTCTGCGTGACGCTCCAGATTGATAGTCTCGTCATCCGGGTCAGTGCCCTTGATGGCAGGGATATCAACCGGTGCCGGCAGATAGTCGATCACGGCGTCGAGAACCAGGGGAACGCCCTTGTTCTTGAAGGAAGAACCGCAAACAGCCAGGACGATTTCGCCAGCGATAGTACGCTGACGCAGAGCATCCTTGATTTCCGCGTTGGTGAGCTCTTCACCTTCGAGGTACTTGTTCATCAGCTCTTCGCTGGCTTCGGCCGCAGCCTCAACCATGTTGCCGCGCCACTCGTCAGCCAGTTCCTGCAGCTCAGCAGGGATAGGCTTGCGAACAGGGACCATACCCTTGTCGGAATCGTTCCAGTAGACCGCTTCCATGGACATCAGATCGATCTGACCCTGGAAGTTGTCTTCGGAACCGATAGCCAGCTGGATAGGAACCGGAGTGTGACCCAGACGCTGCTTGATCTGACCAATTACGCGCAGGAAATCTGCACCTGCACGGTCCATCTTGTTTACGTACACAAGACGTGGAACACCGTACTTGTTGGCCTGACGCCATACGGTTTCCGACTGCGGCTCTACGCCCGAGGTACCACAGAAAACCACGACCGCACCGTCGAGTACACGCAGGGAACGTTCAACTTCAATCGTGAAGTCTACGTGGCCCGGGGTGTCAATCACGTTGAAGCGATACTGATCTTTGTGCTGCTTCTCGGAACCCTGCCAAAAGGCAGTAATAGCAGCAGAAGTAATGGTAATACCACGCTCCTGCTCCTGAACCATCCAGTCGGTGGTCGCGGCGCCATCATGCACCTCGCCCATCTTGTGGCTTTTGCCGGTGTAAAAAAGGACGCGCTCGGTGGTGGTGGTTTTACCAGCATCCACGTGAGCAACGATACCAATGTTACGGTAACGGCTGATCGGTGTAGTACGAGCCATAAAGCCCTCGCAAAATTAGTGACGCTGAAATTAGAAGCGGTAGTGCGAGAAAGCTTTGTTGGCTTCAGCCATACGGTGCACGTCTTCACGCTTCTTGACCGCAGCACCTTTACCTTCGGCGGCGTCCAACAGTTCGCCAGCCAAACGCAGAGCCATAGACTTCTCACCGCGCTTGCGCGCGAAGTCTACCAGCCAACGCATTGCCAGAGCATTACGACGGGACGGACGAACTTCGACCGGAACCTGGTAAGTAGCACCGCCTACACGGCGCGACTTCACTTCGACCAGCGGAGCGATGGCGTCGAGAGCTTTCTCGAAGATTTCCAGGGGATCGGAGTTCTTGCGTTCTTTAACCTTTTCCAGCGCGCCATAAACGATACGTTCGGCAACGGCTTTCTTGCCGCTTTCCATAACGTGGTTCATGAACTTGGCCAGAATCTGGCTGCCGTATTTTGGATCGTCAAGCACTTCGCGCTTGGCTGCTACGCGTCTTCTTGGCATGGATAAGCCCTCAAACGGTCTTCAGGTTCGCTCGGAATCAGCACCTAATGGCGCTTCCGACCTTACTCTTATCGACTCAGAAAATAAGATGATTCAGTTTTTACAAAAAGCCGCTACTACTTAGGCTTCTTGGTACCGTACTTCGAACGACCCTGGTTACGACCTTTAACACCGGAAGTATCCAACGAACCGCGAACGGTGTGGTAACGAACACCTGGCAAGTCTTTTACACGGCCGCCGCGAATCAGTACGACGCTGTGCTCTTGCAGGTTGTGGCCTTCACCGCCGATGTACGAGGAAACCTCGAAACCGTTGGTCAGACGCACACGGCAGACTTTACGCAATGCCGAGTTAGGTTTTTTCGGCGTAGTTGTGTACACGCGAGTGCACACACCACGACGCTGCGGGCAGTTCTGCAGCGCAGGCACGTCGGATTTCTCGACGATACGCTTACGCGGCTGACGTACCAGCTGGTTGATAGTTGCCATCTACTAGCTCCACTGTTGTCTTGCGACGCTATTGTCTTACAAGAAAAGCAAAATGGCAGGACATACGTCCCGCCAGATTTAGGGGTACAAGAGTCTAAAGAGGATCCTGCCCCCAGTCAAGGCAAAGCCCCGACGTCCACAACCACTGGCAACCCATCGAAACCGGGTGAGACCAATGGCTATGAAAATCGGGGCCTTACTCTCAATTACTGCTTGAGTTCAACGCTTCAGTCAGCGCGGCTTCAACTTCGCTCGCACTTACACGCGTTGGCTTGTCAGCTTCACGACGACGCTTGCGCTCGCTGTGATATGCCAAACCGGTACCTGCCGGGATCAGACGACCCACGACTACGTTTTCTTTCAGGCCGCGCAGGTAATCGCGCTTGCCAGTAACCGCCGCTTCAGTCAGTACGCGAGTGGTCTCCTGGAAGGAGGCCGCCGAGATGAACGATTCGGTGGACAGCGAGGCCTTGGTGATACCAAGCAACACACGAGTGAATTTGGAAACAAATTTCTCGTCGGCTGCCAAGCGTTCGTTTTCAACCAGTACGTGCGTCAACTCCATCTGGTCGCCCTTGATGAAGCTGGAGTCGCCCGACTCAGCGATCTCGACTTTACGCAGCATCTGGCGAAGGATCGTCTCGATGTGCTTGTCGTTGATCTTCACGCCTTGCAGGCGGTAAACGTCCTGAATCTCGTTGACGATGTATTTCGCCAGAGCGCTGACACCCAGCAAACGCAGGATGTCGTGCGGATCGCTAGGACCGTCGGAGATAACCTCACCACGGCTGACCTGCTCACCTTCAAAGACGTTCAGGTGACGCCACTTAGGAATCAGCTCTTCGTACGGATCAGTACCATCATTTGGCGTGATAACCAGACGGCGCTTGCCTTTCGTCTCTTTACCGAACGCAATGGTACCGCTGACTTCAGCGAGGATCGACGCTTCTTTAGGACGACGCGCTTCGAACAAGTCAGCAACGCGCGGCAGACCACCCGTGATGTCACGAGTCTTGGAGGTCTCTTGCGGGATACGGGCGATAACGTCACCCACCCCCACTTGCACACCATCCGCAACACCGACGAGGGCGTTTGCCGGCAGGAAGTACTGAGCAGGTACGTCAGTACCCGGCAGCAGCAGATCCTTGCCGTCAACACCAACCATCTTGACCGCAGGACGAATGTCTTTACCTGCTGCAGGACGATCTTTGGCATCCAGTACTTCGATGTTGGTCAAACCGGTCAATTCGTCGGTCTGGCGCTTGATCGTAATACCTTCCTCCATGCCCACGTAGGTCACGGTACCTTTCATCTCGGTGACGATTGGGTGAGTGTGCGGATCCCACTTGGCCACGATGGACCCAGCGTCGACCTTGTCACCTTCCTTCACCAGAATCACGGCGCCGTACGGCAGCTTGTAACGCTCGCGCTCACGCCCGAATTCGTCGGCAATTGCCAGCTCACCCGAACGCGAAACCGCGACCAGGTGGCCATCAAGACGCTCAACGTGCTTCAGGTTGTGCAGGCGAACGATACCGCCGTTCTTGACCTGGACACTGTCCGCAGCAGACGTACGGCTTGCCGCACCACCGATGTGGAATGTACGCATGGTCAGCTGGGTACCCGGTTCACCGATCGACTGCGCAGCGATAACGCCGACAGCTTCACCGATGTTCACCTGGTGACCGCGTGCCAGATCACGGCCATAACACTTGGCACAGATACCGAAACGGGTTTCGCAACTGATTGGCGAGCGCACGATGACTTCGTCAATGCTGTTCAGCTCGATGAATTCGACCCACTTCTCATCAACCAGCGTCCCGCCTGGAACGATGACATCTTCAGTGCCAGGCTTGAATACGTCACGGGCGATCACTCGACCCAGTACGCGCTCACCCAGCGGCTCTACGACATCACCGCCTTCGATGTGCGGTGTCATTACCAGACCGTGCTCGGTACCGCAGTCAACCTCGGTAACGACCAGATCCTGTGCCACGTCCACGAGACGACGAGTCAGGTAACCGGAGTTCGCGGTTTTCAACGCGGTATCCGCCAGACCCTTACGAGCACCGTGAGTCGAGATGAAGTACTGAAGTACGCTCAAACCTTCGCGGAAGTTCGCAGTGATCGGCGTCTCGATGATCGAGCCATCCGGCTTGGCCATCAGACCACGCATACCTGCCAGCTGACGAATCTGTGCTGCGGAACCCCGCGCACCAGAGTCGGCCATCATGTACATCGAGTTGAAGGATTCCTGGTCAACGGTCTCACCGTGGCGGTCGACAACCTTCTCTTTCGAGAGGTTCGACATCATCGCTTTCGAGACTTCATCGTTGGCCTTGGACCAAAGGTCGATCACCTTGTTGTACTTCTCGCCCTGGGTAACCAGGCCCGAAGCGTACTGACTTTCGATCTCTTTCACTTCGTCGGTTGCGGCGTCGATGATGCGAGCTTTTTCATCAGGGATAACGAAGTCGTTAACACCGATGGAAACACCCGAGATCGTCGAATAGGCAAAACCGGTGTACATCAACTGGTCAGCGAAGATAACGGTCTCTTTCAGGCCAACCACGCGATAGCACTGGTTGATCAGCTTGGAGATCGCCTTCTTCTTCATCGGCTGGTTGACGACGTCGTATGACAGGCCGGCCGGAACCACCTGGAACAGCAGCGCACGGCCAACGGTTGTGTCGACGATACGAGTGTTCTTGACGCTGCCGCCGTCACGATCATTGACCGTTTCGTTGATGCGCACTTTTACTTTCGCATGCAGTGCGGCTTCGCCGGCACGGAACACACGGTCAACTTCCTGCAGATCCGCGAATACACGACCTTCGCCTTTGGCGTTGATCGCTTCACGGGTCATGTAGTACAGACCCAATACAACGTCCTGCGAAGGCACGATGATTGGCTCACCGTTCGCTGGCGACAGAATGTTGTTGGTCGACATCATCAACGCACGGGCTTCGAGCTGGGCTTCCAGCGTCAGCGGCACGTGGACAGCCATCTGGTCACCGTCGAAGTCGGCGTTGTAGGCCGCACAAACCAACGGGTGCAGCTGGATCGCTTTACCTTCGATGAGAACCGGCTCGAACGCCTGGATACCCAGACGGTGAAGCGTCGGTGCACGGTTCAGAAGCACTGGGTGTTCGCGAATGACTTCGGCGAGAACGTCCCAGACTTCTGGCAGCTCGCGCTCGACCATTTTCTTGGCAGCTTTAATGGTGGTAGCGAGACCACGCATTTCCAGCTTGCCGAAAATGAACGGCTTGAACAGCTCAAGTGCCATCTTCTTAGGCAGACCGCACTGATGCAGACGCAGGGTCGGACCTACGGTAATTACCGAACGGCCAGAGTAGTCAACGCGCTTACCGAGCAAGTTCTGACGGAAACGACCTTGCTTACCCTTGATCATGTCAGCCAGGGATTTCAGAGGACGCTTGTTGGAACCTGTGATGGCGCGACCGCGGCGACCGTTATCGAGCAAGGCGTCCACAGCTTCCTGCAGCATGCGCTTTTCGTTGCGCACGATGATGTCAGGAGCAGACAGATCCAGCAGGCGCTTCAAACGGTTGTTACGGTTGATCACCCGACGATAGAGATCGTTGAGGTCAGACGTCGCGAAACGACCACCATCCAGTGGAACCAGTGGACGCAGGTCTGGCGGCAGAACCGGCAGAACGGTCAACACCATCCACTCTGGAAGGTTGCCGGAACCCTGGAAGGCTTCCATCAACTTCAGACGCTTGGACAGCTTCTTGATTTTGGTTTCAGAGTTGGTTTGCGGAATCTCTTCGCGCAGACGGCCAATCTCGTGCTCCAGATCAATAGCGTGCAGCAGCTCACGGACAGCCTCGGCACCCATGCGGGCGTCGAAGTCATCGCCGAACTCTTCGAGGGCTTCGAAGTATTGCTCGTCGTTCAGCAGCTGCCCTTTTTCGAGCGTGGTCATGCCCGGATCGATAACGACATAGCTCTCGAAATAGAGAACGCGTTCGATATCACGCAGGGTCATGTCCATCAGCAAGCCGATACGGGATGGCAGCGATTTAAGGAACCAGATGTGAGCTACCGGCGATGCCAGCTCGATGTGAGCCATACGCTCACGACGGACTTTGGCCAGTGCGACTTCAACGCCACACTTCTCGCAGATGACGCCACGATGTTTCAAGCGCTTGTACTTACCGCACAGGCACTCGTAATCCTTGACCGGGCCAAAGATCTTGGCGCAGAACAGGCCGTCACGCTCAGGCTTGAACGTACGGTAGTTGATGGTTTCCGGCTTTTTAACTTCACCGAACGACCACGAACGGATCATCTCAGGCGATGCCAACCCGATACGGATGGCGTCGAACTCTTCGACTTGACCCTGGTTTTTCAGCAAATTCAGTAGGTCTTTCAAGGCCTTTCCTCCTGGCGGAGCAGAGGGCGGTCATACCGACCCACCCTCGATTCGCGTCACGTGTTATTCGGTTTCCAGATCGATATCGATACCGAGCGAACGGATTTCTTTGATCAACACGTTGAAGGACTCGGGCATGCCCGGCTCCATACGGTGATCGCCGTCCACGATGTTCTTGTACATCTTGGTACGGCCGTTCACGTCGTCCGACTTCACGGTGAGCATTTCTTGCAGAGTGTACGCCGCGCCATATGCTTCCAGCGCCCAGACTTCCATCTCCCCGAAACGCTGACCACCGAACTGAGCCTTACCACCCAGCGGCTGCTGGGTGACCAGGCTGTAGGAACCAGTGGAACGCGCGTGCATCTTGTCGTCCACCAAGTGGTTCAGCTTCAGCATGTACATGTAGCCAACGGTGACCGGACGCTCAAACTTGTTACCGGTACGGCCGTCGAACAGCTGCATCTGGCCACTGTCCGGCATGTCCGCCAGGCGGAGCATTGCCTTGATTTCGGATTCCTTGGCACCGTCGAACACCGGGGTAGCCATTGGAACACCGCCACGCAGGTTTTTCGCCAGATCCAGAATTTCCTGATCAGTCAGGTCATCAAGACTTTCCTGACGGCCGCCAATCTCGTTGTAGATCTCGTTCAGGAACTTGCGCAGTTCAACGACTTTACGCTGCTCTTCAAGCATGCGGTTGATCTTCTCGCCCAACCCTTTAGCCGCGAGGCCCAGGTGAGTTTCGAGAATCTGACCGACGTTCATACGCGAAGGTACACCCAACGGGTTGAGGACGATATCCACAGGCGTGCCGTTGGCATCGTGCGGCATGTCTTCAACCGGCATGATCACGGAGACCACACCTTTGTTACCGTGACGACCGGCCATCTTGTCGCCCGGCTGGATGCGGCGGCGAATGGCCAAGTAGACCTTGACGATCTTCAGCACGCCTGGAGCAAGGTCATCGCCCTGCTGCAGCTTGCGCTTCTTGTCTTCAAACTTGTCGTCAAGCAGACGGCGACGGTCAACGATATACGCCTGAGCCTTTTCGAGCTGCTCGTTCAGCGCATCTTCAACCATGCGCAGCTTGAACCACTGACCATGTTCCAGACCGTCCAGAACTTCGTTGGTGATTTCCTGCCCTTTCTTCAGGCCGGCACCACCTTCGGCGGTACGACCTACCAGAGCGGAACGCAGACGCTCGAACGTCGCGCCTTCGACAATGCGGAACTCTTCGTTCAAGTCCTTGCGGATCTCGTCAAGCTGGCTCTTCTCGATGGACAGCGCACGAGCATCACGCTCAACGCCATCACGCGTGAAGACCTGGACATCAATGACGGTGCCTTTGGTACCGGTAGGTACGCGCAAGGAGGTGTCTTTAACGTCACTGGCTTTTTCACCGAAGATTGCGCGCAGCAGCTTCTCTTCCGGAGTCAGCTGGGTCTCGCCTTTCGGAGTGACCTTACCTACCAGAATGTCGCCAGCGCCGACTTCCGCACCCACATAAACGATACCGGCTTCGTCGAGCTTGTTCAGCGCCGCTTCACCCACGTTAGGGATGTCAGCAGTGATCTCTTCAGGCCCGAGTTTGGTATCACGCGCCACGCAGGTCAGTTCCTGAATGTGGATCGTGGTGAAGCGGTCTTCCTGAACAACACGCTCGGACAGGCAGATGGAGTCTTCGAAGTTGAAGCCGTTCCACGCCATGAACGCGATGCGCATGTTCTGACCCAGTGCCAGTTCACCCATATCGGTGGACGGACCGTCAGCCATGATGTCGCTACGTTGAACGCGATCACCCTTGCTCACCAGCGGACGCTGGTTGATGCAGGTGTTCTGGTTCGAACGTGTGTACTTGGTCAGGTTGTAGATGTCGACACCGGCTTCGCCTGTCTCAACTTCGTCATCTGCAACACGAACCACGATACGGCTGGCGTCTACGGAATCGATGACGCCGCCACGACGGGCCACGACGCAAACACCGGAGTCACGCGCAACGTTGCGCTCCATGCCAGTACCAACCAGCGGCTTGTCAGCGCGCAGTGTTGGGACAGCCTGACGCTGCATGTTGGAACCCATCAACGCACGGTTGGCGTCGTCGTGTTCCAGGAACGGGATCAGCGATGCTGCAACCGAAACAACCTGCTTCGGCGAAACATCCATCAGGGTGACGTCTTCCGGCGCCTTGACGGTGAATTCGTTCAGGTGACGAACAGCAACCAACTCGTCGGTCAGGATCTTTTTGTCGTTCATTGCGGCAGAAGCCTGGGCAATGACGTGATCCGCTTCCTCAATAGCTGAGAGGAAAACGATTTCGTCAGTGACCAGAGCGTCTTTAACCACACGGTACGGGCTCTCGAGGAAGCCGTACTGGTTGGTGCGCGCATAAGCAGCCAGGGAGTTGATCAGACCAATGTTCGGACCTTCCGGCGTTTCAATCGGGCATACACGGCCGTAGTGAGTCGGGTGTACGTCACGAACTTCAAAGCCAGCACGCTCACGCGTCAGACCACCAGGGCCGAGTGCAGAGACACGACGCTTGTGAGTGATCTCGGACAGCGGGTTGTTCTGGTCCATGAACTGGGAAAGCTGGCTGGAACCGAAGAACTCTTTCACCGCTGCCGCAACAGGCTTGGCATTGATAAGGTCCTGAGGCATCAAGCCTTCGCTTTCTGCCATCGACAGACGCTCTTTGACCGCGCGCTCAACACGCACCAGACCTACACGGAACTGGTTCTCGGCCATCTCGCCCACGCATCGAACGCGACGGTTACCAAGGTGGTCGATGTCATCGACGATGCCCTTACCATTACGGATGTCGACCAGGGTCTTCAGCACGGCGACGATGTCGTCTTTGTGCAGGACGCCGGAACCTTCGATCTCGGTACGACCGATACGACGGTTGAACTTCATCCGACCTACAGCCGACAGATCGTAGCGCTCTGGACTGAAGAACAGGTTGTTGAACAACGTCTCGGCGGCATCCTTGGTAGGTGGCTCGCCAGGACGCATCATCCGATAGATTTCGACCAGGGCTTCAAGCTGATTGCCGGTCGAGTCGATCTTCAGAGTGTCGGAAATGAACGGACCACAGTCGATGTCGTTCGTGTACAGCGTCTCGATACGGACAACCTGAGCCTTGGCAATTTTTGCCAGGATCTCGCTGTTCAGCTCGGTATTGCACTCGGCAATGATTTCACCGGTCGCCGGATGAACAATCGCTTTGGCGCTGGTGCGGCCGATGACGTAGTCGAGCGGAACTTCAAGGGTCTTGATATTCGCTTTTTCGAGCTGGTTGATGTGGCGAGCCGTGATACGGCGGCCTTGCTCAACAATCACCTTGCCCTTGTCGTCCAGAATATCCAGAACGGCAATTTCGCCACGCAGGCGCTGAGGCACCAACTCCAGATTCAGGTTTTCGCCCTGAACGTGGAATACGTTGGTGGTGTAGAAGGCATCCAGCACTTCTTCAGTGGTGTAACCCAATGCACGGAGCAGAACCGATGCAGGGAGTTTGCGGCGACGGTCGATACGTACGAAGACACAGTCTTTCGGATCGAATTCGAAGTCCAGCCACGAACCACGGTAAGGAATGATGCGAGCCGAGTACAACAACTTGCCAGAGCTGTGCGTCTTACCGCGGTCATGGTCAAAGAACACGCCCGGGGAACGGTGCAACTGGGAAACGATTACTCGTTCGGTACCGTTGATAACGAAGGTACCGTTTTCGGTCATCAGGGGGATTTCACCCATGTAGACTTCTTGCTCTTTGATGTCCTTGATCGCTTTGTTCGACGATTCTTTGTCGAAAATGATCAGACGTACTTTTACCCGCAAAGGTACGGCGTATGTCACACCGCGGAGCACGCATTCCTTGACATCAAAAGCCGGTTCGCCCAGACGATAACCCACATACTCCAAAGCAGCATTGCCGGAGTAGCTGATGATCGGGAAAACAGATTTGAAGGCCGCATGCAGGCCCACGTCGCGGAACTGATCTTTAGTCGCTCCCGCTTGCAAGAATTCACGATACGAATCCAGCTGGATGGCCAGGAGGTAAGGCACATCCATGACGTCCGGCAACTTGCTAAAGTCCTTGCGGATACGTTTTTTCTCAGTATATGAGTAAGCCATCAGCGTTCCCCAGCTTGGTCACCTGCTTGTTTGGCTCCTCCCGACGGGAGCAGCCAGAAAAATCTTGCGAACCCCATGGTTCGCGCCACCGTTCGAGGTGGGTAGATCACGTAATCAGCGCTAACCGAATCAGCTGCCAACAACGGAAAAAGGCCGGTGGCAGAAGCCACCAGCCATCAGCCTTTCGCTTAACGCTTGGGCTGGAAACGCAAAGTCGATGCTTACTTCAGCTCGACTTTAGCGCCTGCTTCTTCCAGAGCAGCTTTGGCTTTGTCAGCAGCGTCTTTGGAGACTGCTTCCAGGACCATTGCTGGAGCGCCGTCAACTACTGCCTTGGCTTCTTTCAGGCCCAGACCGGTCAGTTCACGAACTGCTTTAATCGCGTTAACTTTCTTCTCGCCAGCTTCAAGCAACATGACGTTGAATTCAGTTTGCTCTTCAACAACGGCAGCAGCAGCAGCTGGACCAGCGGAAGCAGCAGCAGCGCTAACACCGAATTTTTCTTCGAATGCTTTGATCAGCTCAACAACCTGCAGAACGGACATTTCAGCTACGGCGTTGAGGATATCGTCTTGAGAGATAGACATGACTCTAATTCCTGAATTGGGGGACGGCCTACGCGACCATCGAAATAAACAAAAATACGCGAGAGGAAGTACCTGCCCTTAGGCTGCAGCGGCTTCTTTCTGTTCGCGAATGGCCGCCAGAGTACGAGCGAGCTTGCTGGTAGCGCCTTGAATCACGCTCATCAGCTGCGAAATCGCTTCGTTGCGGGTCGGCAGTGTTGCCAGTACGTCGATCTGATTAGCTGCGAGGAACTTGCCCTCGAACGCAGCTGCCTTGATCTCGAACTTATCCTGACCTTTAGCGAACTCTTTGAACAAACGGGCAGCAGCACCTGGATGTTCGTTGGAGAAAGCGATCAAGGTCGGGCCGGTGAACACATCGTTGAGGACACTGTATTCAGTGTCAGCAACGGCGCGCTTGAGCAGGGTGTTACGTACGACACGTACGTAAACGCCAGCTTCACGAGCCTCTTTACGGAGTCCGGTCATCGCGCCTACCGTCACACCGCGGGCATCAGCCACAACAGCAGACAGAGCGACTTTGGCAGCCTCGTTGACTTCAGCGACGATGGCCTTCTTGTCTTCGAGTTTAATTGCCACGGGTTTAACTCCTGCTTGTTACCGTTTCATCTGACCTGAGCCGGATGTCGTTTTGGTGTCTGATTCGGTAAGGAACCGGGAGCACCATCTGCGTAGGCTTGAGGTTTAAGGCTTTCGCCGCCTACGGTCTTGGATAGCCCCCGCCAGGCAGGGACCCCAATTTTCGCAATGACGCGGTTACCCGCGCCATGCCAGTCTTACGCGTCCAACGAACCTTGGTCGATGACCAAGCCTGGGCCCATAGTGGTGCTCAGTGTTACGCGCTTGACGTAGATACCTTTCGAGGAAGCTGGCTTGATACGCTTCAGATCAGCGATCAGTGCTTCAACGTTCTCACGCAGCTTGTCTGCATCAAAGCCGACCTTGCCAACGGAGGTGTGGATAATGCCATTTTTGTCGGTGCGATAACGAACCTGACCAGCCTTGGCGTTTTTCACGGCAGTGGCTACGTCTGGAGTAACGGTACCGACTTTAGGGTTAGGCATCAGACCGCGCGGGCCGAGGATCTGACCCAGCTGACCAACAACACGCATTGCGTCCGGAGAGGCGATTACGACGTCATAGTTCAGGTCGCCGCCTTTCATTTCAGCAGCCAGATCGTCCATACCAACGCGATCAGCGCCTGCAGCCAGAGCAGCTTCAGCAGCTGGACCCTGAGTAAATACTGCGACCCGAACGGTCTTGCCAGTGCCGTGAGGCAGCACGGTAGCGCTACGTACGACCTGGTCGGATTTACGAGGATCAACACCGAGGTTCACAGCGATGTCTACAGACTCGCTGAACTTCACTGTCGACAACTCAGCCAGCAGAGCAGCGGCTTCGTTGAAGTTATACGATTTGCCAGCTTCAACTTTGGAAGCGATAGCCTTTTGGCGCTTAGTCAGCTTAGCCATTACACACCCTCCACGTTAAGGCCCATGCTACGAGCGGAACCGGCGATAGTGCGCACAGCGGCGTCCATATCAGCAGCGGTCAGGTCGGCATTTTTTGCCTTGGCGATTTCTTCCAGCTGAGCACGGGTTACGGTGCCAACTTTTACGGTGTTCGGACGAGCCGAGCCGCTGGTCAGGCCAGCTGCTTTTTTCAGCAGTACCGAAGCCGGGGTGCTTTTGGTTTCAAAGGTGAAGCTGCGGTCACTGTAAACAGTGATGATCACAGGAGTCGGCAAGCCTGGCTCAATACCCTGAGTACGGGCGTTGAACGCTTTGCAGAATTCCATGATGTTCACGCCGTGCTGACCCAGTGCAGGACCAACAGGCGGGCTCGGGTTAGCCTGAGCGGCTTTCACTTGAAGCTTGATGTAAGCGGTAATCTTCTTGGCCATGAGGCACTCCAATTACGGGTTCTAGCGCCTCGAAAGGCTCCCCGGTTACTTGCGCGTTTATCCCGGTGACGAAAAAACCCCACAGCACAAGGCTGCGGGGTATGGGATTCTGAGCTCAGTTACGCCTTTTCGACCTGACTGAACTCCAGCTCCACCGGAGTGGAGCGTCCGAAAATGAGCACCGCCACTTGGATCCGGCTCTTCTCGTAATTGACTTCTTCGACGGTACCGTTGAAATCAGCAAACGGGCCATCTGTAACACGGACGACTTCGCCCGGCTCGAACAGAGTCTTTGGCTTTGGCTTGTCGCTACCATCAGCGACGCGACGCAGAATGGCCTCAGCCTCTTTGTCGGTAATAGGGGCCGGCTTGTCTGCCGTACCACCGATGAAGCCCATCACGCGAGGAGTGTCCTTGACCAAGTGCCAAGTACCCTCGTTCATGTCCATCTGGACAAGCACATAGCCAGGGAAGAATTTGCGTTCGCTTTTCCGCTTCTGGCCGTTACGCATTTCCACTACTTCTTCAGTAGGGACCAGAATTTCGCCGAAGCCATCTTCCATGCCTGCAAGCTTTACACGCTCAACAAGTGAGCGCATGACATGCTTCTCGTAACCCGAGTAGGCATGCACTACGTACCAACGCTTAGCCACGGGACACCCTTAGCCGACAATCAAGGAAACAAGCCAGCCGAGCAGGGAATCTAAACCCCACAACAGCAGCGCCATAACGAGAACCACTGCGACCACGATCAAAGTGGTCTGGGTAGTCTCTTGACGCGTAGGCCACACGACTTTACGAATCTCAGCGCGAGCTTCCTTGGCCAAAACAAAGAAAGCCTTGCCCTTCCCCGTCTGCAGAGCCACGTAGGCTGCAACAGCGGCGATTACAAGCAGGGCAAGAACGCGATACAGGATTGGTTGTGCGGAGTAGTATTGATTTCCAACGACACCCACGACTACCAGAAGCACTACTACAAGCCACTTCACGAGATCAAAACGGGAGTCTTGGGCTTCAGCCTTTGGATTCATCTACTAAAATCCTGTGAAAAGAAAGCCAGATACTTTAGAGAATCTGGCAGGTCAGGAGGGAATCGAACCCCCAACCTACGGTTTTGGAGACCGTCGCTCTGCCAATTGAGCTACTGACCTAAAAGCAAAATCAGGCCGAACATTATGCTGACCTGACAGGAAGATTTCAACAGCAACTCGACAACTGCGCATCGCACAGATCGATTCACTGCAGCGCTATCTCGCCAAGAGCTTGAAAACCTTGACATTAGTAGCACTTAAAACAAAGGCAGATACTTACATATCTGCCCTAGTAATGGAGCTCTTGAGCGGATTTGAACCGCTGACCTCACCCTTACCAAGGGTGTGCTCTACCAACTGAGCTACAAGAGCGAATACATCGCACAAACAGAAAACCTGGAGCGGGTAGCGGGAATCGAACCCGCATCATCAGCTTGGAAGGCTGAGGTTCTACCACTAAACTATACCCGCTGAGCTTTGCTGCTTACGCTCAAAATTTGGTGGAGGGGGAAGGATTCGAACCTTCGAAGTCGTAGACGTCAGATTTACAGTCTGATCCCTTTGGCCGCTCGGGAACCCCTCCTAAGCGAGGCAGCATTCTATATCATGCCACCCTTCTGTCAATCTTTTTCTCAATAAAAACTTGAGGTTACAAGCATTGACTGTCGCTGCATCAGTACCTATCAATTGATCTGCACTGCGAAGCGGGCGCCATTCTATTCAAACTAATCTGCGGTTGCAATGCCTTCACATGACATTATTTCATTTTTTAGCATGGGGAAATCCCGGCGGAGCTCGGCCATCAACGCCTCGCTGATCAGACGCCGGCTAGCAGGCGCGATTTTCAGCCAGTACACGCCACCTTGCTGGTCCAGGCGCTGTCCAGGGTGAGCATCGATATCCAAAGCAACAAGACGCTGCTCAAGAAGCGCCGCTTCATCGTGCTTGGTAGTGCCGCCCAGGTAGAGGCACTTCTCTTGCTCTGTAGGGGTTTGCGCATTACTGCCACGCAACCCCAACTCGCCTAGCAACCGAATATCCTGACCATAAGCTCGATGGGTTACCAGCGGCTCGACCTCTTTAGGCCGTAGCGGCGCATCCTGCTGATGCCACACAAAATAAAGACTGTTCAACATCAGTAACAACAAAAAAATCCAACGCATACCCACCTCATAAACGATACGCATCCGGATGTGTGCCTACTTACCAACTCTGATTTCGACCTAATTACTCTGAAGCCTCAGACTCACCTCCCCCCCGCTGAAATGCTCCTCGCGCCCACCTACCTCCAGGCGTAACGCTCCATCGTCTCCAACTCCCATGACAACGCCCTGGGTGATCTTCGCACCCGCGGTTAGAGCGACCGCCAGCCCTTGCCATAGGTGCCTATCCTCCCAATCTCTCCGGTAGGCTGCAAAACCCTTTTCTTGATGACCAGCAAGATAAGCGCTGAGATGTCGGCTGAGCGCGCTGGCAACTTTGTTCCGATCCTGTACCTGTCCCAGCTCAAGGGCCAACGACGTCCAAGCCTGGTCGACGACAGCGGATTCACGCATGTTGATATTGATCCCAATACCAATCACTACGTGGCACACATTGGCAGGATCGCCAGTTACCTCGAGCAACACTCCAGCGAGTTTCTTGCCGCCAACCAGAATATCGTTAGGCCATTTCAACCCCGCGCAGGAGATACCGAGCTCGCGCAGGGTATCTACCACAGCAAGCCCTACGAGAAGGCTGAGCCCGTCGAGTCGACGCGTCCCTCCATCCATACGCAAGGCGAGGCTGTAATAGAGATTTTCAGCGAAAGGGCTTACCCACTTACGGCCACGCCTGCCGCGGCCCGCTGTTTGCTGCTCTGCAAGAACCAAGACAGGAAGCGCTTCACCTGAATTCGCCACTCGCATGGCTTCAGCATTCGTTGAGTCGATAGTGTCGTGAATCCTGCATGTCCAACCCAACCCGGCGTGCTCACGGCTCAGCATCTCATCGTCCAAAAACGAAAACGGCGAAGCCAAACGGTAACCACGACCGCGCACCTTGTAAATCTCGATGCCTAGGTCAGCCTGGGCCTGCTGCAGCTTCTTCCAGACGGCACTCCGGCTGACGCCCAGCGCGATCCCCAGATCCTCGCCGGAGTGAAACGCCCCGTCTTCAAGCAGCTTTAGCAATGTATGCATGGGTGTGAGTGCCTCGTAGTAAGACGCGCATGATAGCCATCCAGCAGCCCTAAGCAAGCGTGCCTTTCACGCCGCAAGCCGCTACCAAGCGGCACTCATGTGCTGGTTATCTGGGGGAGAGTGGCTACCCGCTTTTTCGCGCGCAAAAACAAAACCCCATCTGCTTTCGCAAATGGGGTTTCGGAATTTAATCTTGACGATGACCTACTCTCACATGGGGAAACCCCACACTACCATCGGCGATGCATCGTTTCACTGCTGAGTTCGGGATGGGATCAGGTGGTTCCAACGCTCTATGGTCGTCAAGAAATTCGGGTGCTGACTCGTTCTCTCGAACGCTTCAGCAAATCGGGTATGTGATCAAGGTACAGCCTGTGTGTTCGCAAACTTTCGTCTTCATGCGTCTTCACACACCGCAACCTGCCATCTTTCTGCAGATTGCTTGGGTGTTATATGGTCAAGCCTCACGGGCAATTAGTATTGGTTAGCTCAACGCCTCACAGCGCTTACACACCCAACCTATCAACGTCGTAGTCTTCGACGGCCCTTCAGGGAACTCAAGGTTCCAGTGAGATCTCATCTTGAGGCAAGTTTCCCGCTTAGATGCTTTCAGCGGTTATCTTTTCCGAACATAGCTACCCGGCAATGCCACTGGCGTGACAACCGGAACACCAGAGGTTCGTCCACTCCGGTCCTCTCGTACTAGGAGCAGCCCCTCTCAAATCTCAAACGTCCACGGCAGATAGGGACCGAACTGTCTCACGACGTTCTAAACCCAGCTCGCGTACCACTTTAAATGGCGAACAGCCATACCCTTGGGACCGGCTTCAGCCCCAGGATGTGATGAGCCGACATCGAGGTGCCAAACACCGCCGTCGATATGAACTCTTGGGCGGTATCAGCCTGTTATCCCCGGAGTACCTTTTATCCGTTGAGCGATGGCCCTTCCATACAGAACCACCGGATCACTAAGACCTACTTTCGTACCTGCTCGACGTGTCTGTCTCGCAGTCAAGCGCGCTTTTGCCTTTATACTCTACGACCGATTTCCGACCGGTCTGAGCGCACCTTCGTACTCCTCCGTTACTCTTTAGGAGGAGACCGCCCCAGTCAAACTACCCACCATACACTGTCCTCGATCCGGATAACGGACCTGAGTTAGAACCTCAAAGTTGCCAGGGTGGTATTTCAAGGTTGGCTCCACGCAGACTGGCGTCCACGCTTCAAAGCCTCCCACCTATCCTACACAAGCAAATTCAAAGTCCAGTGCAAAGCTATAGTAAAGGTTCACGGGGTCTTTCCGTCTAGCCGCGGATACACTGCATCTTCACAGCGATTTCAATTTCACTGAGTCTCGGGTGGAGACAGCGCCGCCATCGTTACGCCATTCGTGCAGGTCGGAACTTACCCGACAAGGAATTTCGCTACCTTAGGACCGTTATAGTTACGGCCGCCGTTTACCGGGGCTTCGATCAAGAGCTTCGCGTTAGCTAACCCCATCAATTAACCTTCCGGCACCGGGCAGGCGTCACACCCTATACGTCCACTTTCGTGTTTGCAGAGTGCTGTGTTTTTAATAAACAGTCGCAGCGGCCTGGTATCTTCGACCGGCATGAGCTTACGGAGCAAGTCCTTCACCCTCACCGGCGCACCTTCTCCCGAAGTTACGGTGCCATTTTGCCTAGTTCCTTCACCCGAGTTCTCTCAAGCGCCTTGGTATTCTCTACCCAACCACCTGTGTCGGTTTGGGGTACGGTTCCTGGTTACCTGAAGCTTAGAAGCTTTTCTTGGAAGCATGGCATCAACCACTTCGTGTTCTAAAAGAACACTCGTCATCAGCTCTCGGCCTTAGAATCCCGGATTTACCTAAGATTCCAGCCTACCACCTTAAACCTGGACAACCAACGCCAGGCTGGCCTAGCCTTCTCCGTCCCTCCATCGCAATAACCAGAAGTACAGGAATATTAACCTGTTTTCCATCGACTACGCTTTTCAGCCTCGCCTTAGGGACCGACTAACCCTGCGTCGATTAACGTTGCGCAGGAAACCTTGGTCTTTCGGCGTGGGTGTTTTTCACACCCATTGTCGTTACTCATGTCAGCATTCGCACTTCTGATACCTCCAGCAAGCTTCTCAACTCACCTTCACAGGCTTACAGAACGCTCCTCTACCGCATCACTTGCGTGATACCCGTAGCTTCGGTGCATGGTTTGAGCCCCGTTACATCTTCCGCGCAGGCCGACTCGACTAGTGAGCTATTACGCTTTCTTTAAAGGGTGGCTGCTTCTAAGCCAACCTCCTAGCTGTCTAAGCCTTCCCACATCGTTTCCCA